>DASPQU010000482.1:0-7271 GCA_035624805.1 Binataceae bacterium (SeqCode)
CAAACCAGCGGCAGAAGCGGTATTTACGATCGATCCCGGCGAGCGCTGCGCGAGAAACTGCCGAATCTCGGCGCGCATGCATAGCCACACGCCCTTGAGATTGACCGCCATGACGCGATCCCAGTCCTCCTCCGTGTAATCCGCCGTCCTGCGCATCGCGCCCGCGATTCCGGCGTTGTTGAACGCGCAATCCAACCGACCGTGCAGACGCACCGCCGTCGCGACAAGGGAGTCCGCGTCCTCGGCGCGCGCCACGTCGCATCGATGGAACGTCGCGTCGCCGCCCGCTTTGCGGATCGCTTCGGCAAGTTCGCGACCGCTTTCTTCAGCGACATCCGCGACGACGAGCTGCGCTCCCTCCCGTCCAAAAAGAAGCGCAGTCGCTCTACCGATTCCAGATGCAGCGCCGGTGATAATCGCGACCTTGCCATCGAGCATCCCAGCCATTTTGCCCTCCGTAGTCGTTGTACCGCCTGCGTAAACGTTTACAACGGCTCATGTACCATTTGGAAATTCCGTCGGCTACATGCGACACTTGGCGGCAGAAGAATTCGCATCGCATGTACGCCAGGCAAGCGGGCGCGATTGCGAATCAACTCGTGCGATTTTGAGACTTGGAACTGCCACCGCCATTTCGAGTCCGGAAGAACCTTTGAAATTCGGCATTCTACATTTCTTCAGCTGGCCGGATAGACGCGTCGCCCTCCCGACCGTTTACAAGCGCGCCCTTCAGCGTATCGAGATCATGGAGAGCGCGGGCTACGACGCCATCTGGCTTACCGAGCATCACTTCAGCGATTACAGTGTATGTCCCTCGATCCCGGTGATGGGCGCATACGCCGCCGCGCGAACGAAGCGACTCCGAATAGGAACCGCCGTTACGCTTGCTGCGCTTTACCATCCGGTCCGGCTGGCTGAAGAGATCGCCCTCCTCGATGTCCTTTCCAACGGCCGCGTCAACTGGGGCGCCGGCCGCGGCTTCGATGAGCGCGAGTTCCGGACCTTCGGCGTCACTCCGGAGCAGAGCGCTGCGCGACTTCACGAAGCGGTCGATATCGTCTTGCGTGCGTGGAAGAACGAAGAGTTGAACTATCGCGGTGAGTTCTTCTCCTTCGACAATATCGAGGTGCTGCCCAAGCCGCTCCAGAAGCCGCATCCTCCGATGTGGATCGGGGCGTCCAGCAACGAAGCCGTAAGATGGGCGGCGACGGCGGGCCATTCGATCCTGATGACTCCCCACAACACGCACGCCGAGATCGGAGAACAGCGCCGGTTCTATGCGGAGACGCTTGCAAAGCACGGGCACTCGATGAGTGGGCGCGTTCTTCCGGTCACAAGGCTGATTGCGATTGCGTCAAACGATTCGCAGGCCGAGCAGGTTGCGCGCGATGGCGTGAAATGGTTGCTGAGAACCTATGTGAATCCGACGGGCGCCGGGAATCCCGAAGAGATAGTGAAGCGCTATGTCGATTCGGTGGTCATTCACGGCACGGTGGAAAAGGTGGTCGCTAAAATCAACGAGCTTCGCGAAACGATCGGGCTTGATTACCTGATCGGCGCGCCGCTGAGCCACGAGACATTTATCACGTTGACCGAGCGCGTGCTGCCAGAGTTTTTTTAGGATGATCGAGGATCAAGCGATTCACCAAATACTTCGACACTGAAAACGCCGCTGGAACACAACGATGACCGACCTGCATTGGAAATCGGCTTTCGACCTAGCTGCGATGATTCGGCGCAGAGAGCTTGCGCCGAGCGAGTTGATGGCCGCGACCCTCAAGCGAATTGAAGCATTGAACCCTTCGATCAACGCGTTTTGTGCGATGCGCGCTGACGCGGCAATGGCGGAGGCGCGGGCACTGGACGACAAGATCGCGCACGGCGAGACTGTCGGACCGCTCGCAGGGGTTCCCTTCGGCGTCAAGGACCTCGAAGGTGTCGCGGGAATGGCGACGACTTTTGGCTCGGTTCCGTTCAAGAACAACATCGCGAAAGAAGATTCGATCCAGGTTGCGAGGCTCAAGGCCGCGGGCGCCATCGTCGTGGGCAAGACCAACACTCCCGAATTCCGGCTACATGGCTTTCACGCACAATCTTCTTTACGGGGTCACGCGTAATCCTTGGAATCTCGAACGCACGCCGGGCGGATCGTCGGGCGGAAGTTCGGCAGCGATCGCGTCGGGTATGGTTGCGCTCGCCACCGCGTCGGATTGGGGCGGATCGATTCGCGTCCCGGCGTGCTACACCGGATGCTTCGGCATCAAGCCAACGCAGGGACTGATTCCTGCCTACCCGCGGCTCGGGATGACGCAGTGGGTTGATTTCGCGATGGCCGGGCCGATCACGCGAACGGTCCGCGACGCCGCGATCTATTTAGATGCGGTCGTCGGCTATCACCCTGCCGATGCTAGTTCGCTTCGCCATCCCGGTTTTTCATTCAGCGAGACACTGCAAAGACTGCCGGAGCGCCTGCGAATCGCGTTTCATCCTGATTTCGGCCATCCTGTCCAATCCGACGTGCGCAAAGCGGTCACCGCGGCGGTTGAAGCGTTCAAAGAGCTTGGCCACTCGGTGGCCGTTCTCGAAGAACCGGTGATTGAAACCAGCGATGCGTGGCGCACGATCGGATCGTTTCAGACTCTCGGCAATCTCGGCGCTTTCTTTGAAAAGGGCCGCGAGCAGTATGGGCGCTCCTTCATCAGCGGCGTCGAGAGCGCCTCGAAAACAACGGCTCGCGATTACGGCGATGCGTACCGGGTGCGCACCCGGTTCAATGAATGGATTCGCGGCATTTTCGAGCGCTTCGATCTGCTGCTCACGCCGACGATGCCGACTGAGGCCTTCAACGCTGCCGGACCGCCGCCGCGCGAAATCGACGGACGCGTGCTCAGGGACCCGATGGAAGCGCTGCCGTTCACCTATCCGTTCAATTTCAGCGGGCATCCCGCCGCGACCGTGCGCGCCGGAAAAACCGCGAGTGGCCTTCCGTGCGGATTGCAGATCGTCGCTGAACGCCATCGCGACGACCTCGTGATGCGGGCTGCTCACGCCTTCGAACGGGCGCGTCCGTGGAATGACGACTGGCCGCCCATACGATCGTGATCTGAGATCTCTCGATGAATCGTCCGACGCGCCTGCTGGTAGTGGAAGATGAAGCCCGGCTGGCTGAGAATCTGCGTCGGGGACTGAGCGAAGCCGGATACGTTGTCGATACAGCGCCCAGCGCCGAGGATGCGCGTGGCGATATCGGCAAACAGACCTACGATCTGATGATCCTTGACCTTCGTCTGCCCGGTCTGGATGGGATCGAATTTTTGCGTGAGCTTCGCGCCGCGGGCTCGTCGATTCCGGTTTTGATATTGACTGCACGCAATGCCCTGGAAGATCGCGTTGGCGGGCTGGACAGCGGCGCCGACGATTATCTCGTAAAGCCGTTTGCGTGGAGCGAGTTGCTGGCGCGCGTGCGGGCGTTGCTGCGCCGACCGGCAACGACGGGCGGGAAAATCAACGTCGGCGAGATTTCGATTGATCGCGAAAGACGCGTTGCATCGCGCGGCAGGCGCAAGCTCGATCTCTCGCCCAAGGAGATGATGATTCTCGAATTCCTGGGGCGTCACCCCGGCGTCCCCGTCTCGCGCGACATGATCGGCGAAGCGGTTTGGGGAACTGAGTACAATTCATTATCGAATATCGTCGAAGTTTTCATAAACCGGCTTCGTCAAAAAATCGATCTTGTAAATCATCCGTCTTTGATCATAACGGTTCGCGGCAAAGGATACCTGTTGCGTACCGACGATTGGGGCGGGAGCATCTTGCGATGAGTATCAGGGTCCGGCTGACGCTCTACTGGGCTGCAATCACGGCCGCGATTCTCATAGCCGCGGGGCTCGTCATCTGGTTTTCATTCGCACGCGAGCTATGGTCGGGTTTCGACGGCGCGCTGATGGAAGAAGCCGACACCAGCGCCGCTGCGCTGTCGCGCTCGGGACTCGCAATTGCAAACGAAATTCTTCATCGCCTGGCCCAGGAGAAAGATCTCTCGGCCGGGCGGAGGATTCGCCTGATCGTTGGAAATCGGATTGTGTTCGAGGAAGGTGACGCGCGCGGGCAGATTCCGTATGCGGCAGCGATGCCGTCCACTGCGGCGCTGATTGACGGAACGCACGGATATCGATTTGCGATTGTGTCCTTCACCGTCGAGGGCGAACACGGATGGCTTCAGGACGGCGCCGACTCAAGTCGCTTGCGCGCAACGCTTCACGATCTACGTCGTCGTCTGCTCGTGATTATCCCGCTTATTTTGTTGGGCAGCGTCCTCGTCGGATATTGGTTTGCCGGAAAAGCGCTCGAACCGCTCAACGCAATCGGCGGCCATCTCTCGGCTATTGGACCGCGCGATCTCGGAAAGCGGCTGCCTCTGCCGGAAGTTCACGATGAAGCTGCGCGATTGATTGAGTCGATCAACGATCTGCTGAGCCGACTCGAACGAGCGTCCAACGCGCAACATCGATTCGTTTCCGAAGCCGCGCACGAGCTTCGCACCCCGCTTACAATCCTGTTGAGCGGGCTGGAGGTGACGTTACAAAAACCTCGCGACGCACACGAGTATGTTCGAGCGCTCGAAGACGCACGCGCGGACGCGCGCAGGTTG
Organism: Binataceae bacterium (SeqCode); assembly: GCA_035624805.1. GTDB lineage: Bacteria > Desulfobacterota > Binatia > Binatales > Binataceae > DASPQU01. The sequence continues at coordinate 4,652 of DASPQU010000482.1, forward strand.
TGCGCGATGGCGGAAGACTTGCTCGCGTTGACGCGGGTCGAGAGGGCGCATGACGTCGGCGATCAACAGGTCGATATTGGCGAGCTGGCGCGCGACGCGTGCGACACGATTAAGCCGCTTGCCGATGCGCGTCATCAGACTATGTCGATCGACGCCGCTGCGACGTTGCGCGTTCGCGGGAATCGCGCCGACCTGCGCCGCGTTGCGATTAATCTGCTCGACAACGCGATCAAGTTCGCCGATGAGCGCGGCGCTATCGAAGTCGTCGCCAATCGTGATAACGGCTTTGCATCGCTGTCGGTGCGAGACAACGGTCCCGGCGTAAGCGCCGGCGAATTATCGCGGATGTTCGATCCGTTTTATCGGGGTCCACGCGCGAGCGGCGCGGGCAGCGGACTTGGACTCACACTCTGCCGCGAAATCGTCGAGGCGCACGGCGGCAAGATCGAGGCTTTCGAGCGCGACGGCGGCGGATGCGAAATCCGCGTACGACTTGTGTTGGTTGACGATTCCAACCACGGATGATTAACAAACGTTAATTAGTGCCCTCGCGTCCGTGAGGCTACAACTAATAGCGTGAGATTCTTTCACGCTGTTACGATTGCGGTCGCGCTTTTTGGATTTACACCGATCGCGCGCGCTTCGGATGCCCTGACTCTCGACCAATGTATCGCCCGCGCTCTCGCCACGATCCCCAGGCTTGCGCAATCCTTCGCCGAAGTTTCGCTTGTGCTGGCCCAGCGCGACGAAACCGCCGCCAGTTTGAATCCCTCCTTGCGCTTCGATCTCCAATATCTCCAGGAACCCGGCTATCGGGAGGCGATCACCAATCGCGGCGTCGCTGCCGCGCAGCTCATCGGCGATTACCTGATCTATGACGGCGGACGCAGGCAGGCTCAGCTTCGCGCCGCGAAGTATGCCCTCGATTCGAGCCGCTTCGGACTTGCGCTCGCGCGCAACGAGGTTGTCTTCGATACCACCGTCGCCTTTTTTGCTTTGATTCACGCATCGCGAAGCGAACAGGAGATGCGCGCCAGCGTCGAGCGCCTTCAGCGGTATCTCTCCGTGCTCGAAAGCCTGCGCCAGTCGGGTCGCGCGACTGCCAATGATGTCCTGCGTATGGATCTGATGCTTCGCGATGCGCGCGTGCAGCTTGATTCGTTTTCGCATGATCGAACCCGCGCCGCATTCGCACTTGGAGCGCTTATCGGTGATTACGGCCACGGCGATATAAACGTTGCGACGCCTCCGGATATCAGCAACGTGTCGGCGAACGCGCAGGTCGACGCCAACCCAGCCGTGCGCGCGCTCGAACGTGATCGCGCCAGCGCACTCGCGCAACTGGACGCTGCGCGCGACGAAAACTATCCGACCCTGAGCACCGAATTGACTGCGGGATTTCTGGGCACCGATCCGCCCACGGCGGTCACGCGATATGGCGGCGCCTCCTACGGCGGAGTCCTCTCAGTGCCGATCTTCCAGGGCGGCGCCATTCGCGCGCGAGTCGATCAGGCTAAAGCGAAAGTCCGCCAGTCGTACGCGGCGCTGGCGCAGGCGCGAATCGATATCGGCGAGCGTATGGCCGAGGCGCGATCGCGTTTGGACGGGGCGCGCAGCTCGATCGCGATGCTCGAACAGGCCGTACCGATTGCGGAAAGTTCGTTTCAACTTTCGTGGTCGCGGTTCCTGGGCGGCGGCACAATTACCGTTCTCGAAATCGTCGACAGCTACAATCAATCGATCTCGCGCCGGCTGGCGTTGATCGATCGACAGTTTGACGCCAGTCAGGCAGCGGCGGAGATCTCGCTCCTTTCCGCATCGACATCTCAATGAGTACGGTCGCAAAGATCTCCGCCCTGCTGGCGCTCGTAACAGCGCTCGCAGGATGCGGACGCGAAGCGGTTCCGCCCGAACAGCCGCAGACCGCGACGGGCATGCTCGTCACGGTCGCTCCCGTTCAACGCGGGACGATTAGTTCCGAGGCGGTGTTTCCCGGCGTCACTGTGGCGCTCAAACAGCTGACCGTTCGATCTCCTGCCTCGGGAATCGTCGAAAACCTGAACGTCCAACCCGGAGATCGCCTGACTCGCGGACAAACCATCGCGCGCGTAGTGACTCGCGAAGACGTCGCCGCGCGAAACGGAGTTAAAATCGCGCGCCAGCTTGGTTCCGGAGACGAGAAGGAGATGGCGGCTGCCGTCGAACGGTACGCATCGAGCCCGGGTATAGCCGTGATTGTCCCCGACAGCGCGACAGTTGCGAAGCGCGTCGCGAGCAGCGGCCAGTTCGTCAACGAGTTCGATCCGATCGCCGAACTCGTCGATTTGCGAAGCATCTATGTCGAGGGCTCCGCTCCGTTGCGCATGATGCCGGACATTCGTCCAGGCGCTTCCGCGCTCGTGATGTCGCCCGCGCTTGCGAAGTCGGCGCCTGCGAAAGTCGTCGCGATTCTGCCCAGCTCGTCGGCGAGTCAAACCTTCGGCATCAAGATCGCGTTCGTCGCGCCCGAGTCTCCTATCATTGAGTCCGGCGCTGCGGTGACCGTCTCTGTCGTCACGATGACGCATCCCGATGCGCTTCTAATTCCCACGTCGGCGCTCTTCGTCAACGCGCAGGACAA
>DASPQU010000483.1:0-5457 GCA_035624805.1 Binataceae bacterium (SeqCode)
ATCGCGTCGGACGGCGGCACGTCCAAGTCAAGCACGGTTGGAATCGAATTGTCGCGCGCGAATTTCAGGATCGCGATCACGGTCCGGATAGGCAGCTGCGAAATCTCCGTCGAGACTATCGACGCGTTGCGGATGAACGCGCCGTGTCGGGTGCGAATCTCCGACGGCTTAAGCTCCGCAGTCGCTCCGCGCACCATGTAGATGGCGCGATTTCCGGCCGGATCGACGAAGACGGTCGCGTAGGAACTGGCGGAGCCGTCGAGCGTCAGATGGTGCCGGATGCCGAGCCCGTCCATCCCTTCGCGCAAAAACTCGCCGTTGCGGTCATCACCCATCTTGCCGAAGATGCCGCATTCCAATCCGAGCACGCGCGCCCATCCGAGATGGTTGAGCACCACGCCGCCAACGGAAGCCTGCTCGATTGCTGCCGAGCCCAGCGGCCGGGACGCATCGAGGATTACTTTTTCATCTGCGCTGATGATTCTCGGAGTGCGGTAGAACAGGTCCACGACCATGCTGCCGCATCCGACCACATCGAGTTTTGACTCAGCCATGTTGAAACGCTGAAGAGCCCACCCCGCTCGCATCATATTCGCTCATCCACCCTGTCTCCAGCGTCGACGCGCACATCGCGCGGATATCAGCGAATCGCCGGATGAAAACGTCGCGACTCGCTTTGTCCAGAACGGGAGTTTCGGGCGCCACCGCGTCGCTTTCTATCACACCAAGTTGCTTCAATGCCGTCTTGAGGCAAGCGATGGTTGCGATGCGTCCGTCGCGCGGGTCGGCCAGAATGGACGCGTCGCGATAGGCGTCGAGCACCGCCTGATAGCCTCGCATCAACGCGGCGTCCTGCGCGCGGCATACCTCCCATGCGCGACGCCACTCGCGCGGCATCGGATTGGCCGGTCCGGCGACGATTCCGTATGGAAGCGAATGTTGAGTCAGATAGCGGTTCCAGTAGTGATGCACCGTTCCGGCGATGCCGTGGGGCGGTTCGAACAAATCAAAAATCAAGTGCGGATTCCCAGCGTAAATTGCGAACTCGTGGGCTAGTTTGAAGTGCGACGCCGCACGAGTGTAGTTGCCGAGGACAGCCTTGCTCGCGGTCACCTTGATTCCGCGGATGTAATCGAGCCGGCTCATCTCCTTCACGTCGGCGGTCCGCAAATGCTCGGGCTTGCCGGGCGCGGCGATATCGGCGTTGTCGTACAGGAAGACCGGAATCATCCGTCCGACGCGCTGGAATACGCCGCCCATCTCGGTACGGACGAATGTGACGGGGTCGTCGAGGTCGCGAATCGAAAGCGGCGCGATCACTGCCGCATCGGCGTTGACGCTTATCGCGAATTCGAGGTTTTCCAGCGTCTCGGCGCAGGTGTGGCCCGTAATTCCGATCCAGGCTTCAACCGGATTGCCCGGCGGCGAGCATCGGCGGCATTCGTCAGTGATGATTCCGGCAGCTCGCTGCCGGCGCGGATTGTCCATGCGATCCCATTCGCCGGTCGTCCCGACCGCGAACAGAACGTCCGCGCCGCGCCCGTTCTGAATCGAGAAACGGACGAGGCGGCGCTGCTGTTCTTCCAGGACCTGTCCCGAATCGTCGAGTACGGTTACCAGAGGAATAGACAGTCCGGGCCGTGGCATATAGTTGCCGATTCTTATCCCGTCGCTTGAGTTCATCACCGACCCCGGCGCTTCGCGCTACAGAATCCCGATGGCCATGTAAGTCTTGAACGTCCACATCTCTTCCTGCTGCGCGAAGTTTTCGAAATGTGCCTCGATCTGGATCTTGTAGTCGCCGTCCGCGGTAACCATCGCAACGGGCGGATTGTTCAGATAGAGGCCCTTCTTGCACGCGTCGATGACCATTTTATCAATAATCGCCTGACCCGAGTGCTGTTCCAGAACGAGCTCGCGCAGCTTGCCGTCCTTGTTGAGCGTACCAGTAACAATAACAGGCTTGAGCTCGCTGTGAATCTTGAGCCGGCTGAATTGGGAACTGCGTTCAAGCCGCAACATTTCTTCGAAAATCTGATCGGTGACGCGCGCCGACACCCCTTCGTATTGCGCCGCTTTGCGATTCATCAGGCGGACTTCGCCCGGATATTTGTCGTCGCCGACATGTCTAATCGCCCCTGAGTATTCGATCGTCGGATTCGAATCCGCGCCGCTGGAATTTTGTGCACTCGCGCCCCCTTGGGGAGACGGTGGCGGTGCTGCGGGCGCGGCCTTGTTGAACGGATTGAGGGGATTGACCGGAGAAAGATCTGAAAGATTTTCGATTTGCCGCGGCCGATCATTATCCGGGCGCGCCACTGCTTCGGGCAGGGGCTGCACGGCGCTTTTGGACGACGCGCATGCGAACAGCGACGCTGCAACTATGGTTGAAATCGCGCTCACCGCAAGCGCGCAGCACGTTCGATTCATTTCGGATTTCGCGATTCTCCGTCCAACGCCAGAATTTTCGGACGGGCGTCATTGTAGTCTTTGAGGAATGCGTCGAACAGTTCTTCGCCAATCTTGCGCTCCTCGATACGCACGTTTGCGTTGTTCGCGTCCGCGATCGCATCCCCGATCCTGGCGAGAAATTCGAGAGCCGGCGAGTACATAAATTCGCCCGTGAACGCCCCTTTGATGTCGACGATGCCGGCGTTCTCGTGCGATTCAAACGAGCTGTGAAAACCCTCATTTCCGCGCGCGACCGTGGCGAGAAATTCTCCCGCGATGAAATCTGCGGCCTGATGTACGCCCGGCGGCGCGATTAGCTCGGGAACCGAATTCATCCGGGAATCGAAACTCACAGCGTCGCGTGTTCGCCGATAGTTGGTCACGAAATCGATGTTCGTCAGCCCGAAATCCGTTCCCATCCTATGGATCCGTGCGCTGGCTCTGGTGAAGTAGCGTCCGCTTTCGAGGGACTCGATCTCGATTGGGCTTCCGGCAGGCTCGAACCGGTCGTTAAACGGTGTCAACATACCGCGCCTAATCATGAAGATGATTGCGATGCGCCCGCTTTTCATCTCCGTTCGCATCCAGGTGTTGCCGTGTTCGTCGACTATGGTGCTGTCGGCCGTGACATACGGGATGATCCGGTCGTAGAAGCGGCTGAGATGCGGAAACGGGCGCAATGCTTCCGGGTTGATCGAGCCTCGCAGATTGTAGAGAACGTAGGGTCCTTCCGGGCTGTCGAATTCGTCAAGCACGTTTTCGATCGTCAGATATTTCTTAATGTGCTGGTTGAAATTTGGGAAGTTCTGCTCGAATCGGTCCATCGCCGCCTTGTCATGATGATTGACTTGGCCCGGTGCCGTATCCCACGGAGGCTTCAGATCGCCATAGGTTTGTCTGAGAATGGCGGCGGCAGCGTCAACCATCGCCCCCAATCCGAAAGTATCGGTCTGCAACTCGCCACCGAGCGTTCCGATTACAGATCTTGGTGCATCCGCGTCGCTTGAGCCCCTAGTCGGCTTAAGTACGAACTCGCCTGCGAAATGCCACGGAGTTTCGGGCACGATGAATCGCTGGCTGGTGGCATAGAAAAAGTCGTTGGTCCGCGGTGAACCTTTCACGAAAACGGCGTGGGAGCCGTCCGATAGCCGGCGCCAGGGTACTGCCTCGTCGTTGTAATAGGAAAGGGCGCGGATCAGCGTCGAATCCCGCGCCGGAAGAACTTCAAGTAGCGCATTAAGGTCGTCACTGTATGCAGGATGAAAAGAAATCAAGGGCTGGACGGCGAACTGGCGATCGAGCACGGCGAGCGCCCTTTTTGCGCGGTTCGGACCCGGCGATACGACCTCGAGCGCCGGAGCGAATAAGGTAAGACCGTCAGGTGCGAAACCGGCTGGAAACGATGCGGACATCGCCGCAGGAGGGGCAACAGTCGCAGCGGTGCGTTCGATATCCGCTGCAAATGGAGTGGTTGCGCCGAACGCGATCAATGCGCAAATTAAGGGCAACCGCTTGAGACGGATGGCGTATGGCACCGGGGCGCGCAATTGTGTGCGATTCCCGGCGATGCTATCCTCAAAGGCAAGTAACCATCGGATAAACATCTCAGAATGAAACCCGGAGTACATCCCGCATATCGCCGATGCGTAGTTACCTGCGCATGCGGAAACACCTTCGAAACCCGTTCGACGTCGCGCGAGCTTCACATCGAAGTATGCTCGCGATGCCATCCGTTTTACACCGGCCAGCAGCGCTTGGTCGATACGGCAGGACGCGTCGAGCGCTTCAAGCGCAAGTACGGCATGAAATAGCATTGAAGCTCCCGCGACCCAGTGCGCATCCGCGCGCTCGGGCCTGCGGGGGATTGGTCGTTTTCGGGAGATCGGAAGCGCCGCCGCGCGCCATCTCCCTTTTTTTCATAGATTTTCGCGCGCGGCGTTGCCGCGCGAACCCGTTGTGGTGGCGGGGAGTATTTCGCACACTTTCGGGCGCGATGCCTTTTTGTCAGTGGGACAGGCGTCCCTGCCTGTCCATTTTCCAATGAAATTCGTGAAACGCGCGCCGCTACCGTATAGAGTGACTGGCAGGAACCTCAGTTTCGATGCTCGATAAAGTAAAACCGATCGAAGATCGCTTCGCCGAAATAGAACGGCGCCTGAGCGATCCGGCTGCGATCGCGAATGCTCGCGAGATGGCGGCCCTCGCCAAGGAGCGCTCGACGCTTGCGGAAATAGCGCATTGCGCCCGCGAATATCGGCACATCCTCGCCGACGTGGCCGAACATAAGTCATTGATCGAAGGTGACGACGCCGACCTCCGCGAGCTGGCGCGCGCCGAGATGCCCGAACTTCAGCGCCGACAGGCCGCGACCGAGAATCGGCTCAAGGAACTTCTTACACCGCGCGATCCGAACGACGAAAAGAACGTCATCCTCGAAATACGCGCCGGAACCGGCGGCCAGGAAGCGTCTCTTTTCGCGGCGGAACTGCTGCGGATGTACACCCGCTACGCCGAACGCCATCGATGGAAAATAGAAGTCCTGAGCCTTTCGTCCACCGGCCTTGGCGGCATCAAGGAAGTTGTAGCCAATATCAATGGACGCGGAGCCTACTCGCGCCTCAAATACGAGGGCGGGGTCCATCGCGTGCAGCGCGTTCCCGAGACCGAAGCCTCAGGCAGGATTCACACGTCGGCCGTGACCGTCGCCGTGATGCCCGAGGCCGACGAAGTCGAGGTTAATATCAACGAGGAGAAGGATCTTCGCATCGACGTGATGCGCGCTTCCGGTCCGGGCGGCCAGAGTGTCAATACGACGGATTCCGCGGTGCGAATCACCCACTTACCGAGCGGGATGGTGATCGTATGCCGCGACGAGAAATCGCAGCACAAGAACAAGGCTCGCGCGCTCAAAATCCTGCGCGCCCGACTCCTCGATCAGGCGCGCGCCGAGCAGGAAGCGAAAATCGCGGCACAGCGACGCTCGATGGTCGGCACGGGCGATCGATC
>DASPQU010000484.1:0-8552 GCA_035624805.1 Binataceae bacterium (SeqCode)
CTTTGTTCGGCATCGGGCGCCCAAAGCGAGGAGTACTTGAAGCCGAGGGTGCTCACCGCCGGAATCTCGTCGATCCTCCGGATACGATCGGCTCCAGTATCGACGCTCGTGCAGAATTCGCGATACACGGGGATCGCCTCAAACTGATATCGAAATACCGCCAGTGCGAGGCTCTCGAATCGCGCAGGATCGGGATGCGCGATGAAGTCGATAACGTCTTCGAAAAGTGCCATTAAGGACGGTCGGCGGGCTTCTGTTCGGCTTGCCCCGCAGATCATGACATTCGATGGCTGGTGCTGTAAACGATCGTTTTCCGGCGCTCCGGAACTTGAATCGGGTCCGGATAACAGTGCATAATGCATCGGAGTCGACAATAAGCAGTGGATAGTCGAAAGAGAGAATGGGCTCGATTTCAGCTGTAAACGCTTTTGCGATTACACCGTCTTAGTGTTAGAAAGGGGCGACGGGAGTCGATTTGAAATGAGACGATTCGCAGTGGGTGTGGTGGTTGGGTTTGTATCAAGTTGGGCGGTGGCGTTCGCGGCGCAGACCGCGAACCACAACGGAATTTTCTGGAACGGCCTCAACGCATCCGCCAAAGGCGGATATGTCAGCGGTTACTCTGACGCGATGCGCGTCAGCGAATCCAAGCTCGACAGCCTGGTCGTGGCTGGCGACCTGTTCCACTGGAAGGGTTCGCGCAAGATAATTCGCCAGCTTGCGAGCGAGCTTTCGATGTCGGAATTTTCGTCGGAAGAAGCGGTCAAACGCCTGGATAATCTCTACGCGAACCAGAAGTACGGCGAACTGGATCTCGGCTCCGCTCTTCAGCTACTGGCCCTGCGTGCCAAGGAGAACTCCCAGGGCGCACAGCCGGCGCACAAGTAGATTCGAGCGCGAAAAAAGTTCAGCAATTCGAGAGGCGACCAGCGATGGTTGCCTCTTTCTTTTTTCGACAAACCACAGATCCCGGTCTTGAATCTACCCGACCTTGTGCTTAAGCCTTTTAGTTCGGGAGCACTGATTCGTGAACGCGAGAGTTCAACTGCTCGATAAAGTCGCCAGGACCACTGTCGGCGTTCATTCGCAAGTGCCCGAGAACCATGTCTCCGCAGCGATCGGTCTCGGTACCGACAGGCGTGGAACAGGGACGATAGTGTCTTCCGACGGGTTGATCCTTACCGTTCATTATCTGCTGTTGGGCGCCAAGGGCGTCATCGTGACGCTGGTCAATGGAGAGCAACTCCAGGCGCGAATTGTCGCGCGCGATTACAGCACCGGAATTGGCCTGATCAAGATTGACGGCGAACATTATCCGGCGCTTGATGTCGTCAGCTCGGCTCGGTGCTCGGTTGGCCAGGACGTTTTCACGGTCGCGAGCCTCGGCGGTGAAAAGCGATGCGCCGACGCGGGCATGATTACTTATACAGGGCCGTTTGACGCGGTGTGGGAGTTCGTGCTCGATCGAAGCTTGTGCGTGACAGCCTCGTCGATGAGTATCGGGCTGAGCGGAGGACCGATCTGCAACTCGCGCGGCGAAGTGGTCGGGATTTCCTATTTGAACTTCGCGGATATCGGGCGCGCGATACTCGGCGTGCCGGGCGAATGCTTCCTGACGATTCGCGACGAGCTCATCAAGCATGGCCGGCGGGTGAGCTCTCCGTCGAAGGCTTGGCTGGGCGTCCTTTCCTATACTTTCCGCGATCATGTGGTGATCGCAGGAGTGATGCCGGGCAGCCCGGGCGACAAGGGCGGTCTTCAGCAGGGCGACCTCGTGATAACTATCAACGGGAGCGAGATAAGCGAGCGCCGCGCACTATACGATACGCTGCGCGGCTTGCGTCCGGGCGACAACATCAGCCTCAAGGTCCTGCGGAATAATCGGATTCACCAGCTTGAAATCCCCTCGGTGCGCGCCGAGGATTACTTCGCCTAGTTACCGAGCCGACCCGCGCCGCGACGGAACTCTCCAGGAGATCGGATGCCCATTAATCAGGCGAGAGCGAATTTTCGCGCGATGTTGAACCGCCCCGGGATGATCGTTGCGCCGTTCGTCTTCGATTGTCTTCAGGCGAAGCTCGCCGAAAGCGAATCCTTCGAAGCCGTCTACATGACTGGTTTCGGAACGGCCGCTGCGCGCGGGTATCCCGACCTCGGCCTGCTGACGATGACCGAGATGGTCGCGAACGCTCGAGGGATCGCGAGCGTCGTCAACGTGCCGGTGATCGCCGATGCGGACACCGGATACGGAAATCCGATCAACGTATGGCGCACGATTCGCGAATACGAGGACGCGGGAGTCGCCGCGCTTCATATCGAGGACCAGGTTTTTCCCAAGCGATGCGGATTTCTTGCGGGCAAGCAGGTTGTCCAGCGCGACGAGATGGTAGCGAAGGTCCGCGCGGCGCTTGACGCGCGGCGCGATCCCAATCTCGTTATCATCGCGCGCAGCGACGCGCTCGCGGTCAACGGATGGGACGACGTCGTCACGCGCTGCCGCGCCTATCGAGAGGCGGGCGCAGACATGATCTTCGTCGACGGCATCAGGACGCGCGACGACCTCGAACGGTACGCGCGCGAACTGGGCTCGATGCCGCTCATCTACAACGGTGCGATGCTGCCGATCGAAGAACTCGCCCGTTTCGGCTTCAAGCTCACGATTCACATCGGAACGATGATGGCGGCGTTCGAGCGGATGCGCGCCGCGATGCGCGAGCTGAAGACGACGGGTCGCGTCGAAGGCTCGGGACTCAAGGTGTTCGACGATTTCGTCCGCCTGATGGGCGCGGACGAAATCGAATCCCGCGGCCGGAAGTACTCAAAGTGAGGGACGCTCTCTTTTCGCACCGACCTCCCCACTCTGTCACCCCCGCGCGCGATTCTCGAGTGACTTACCAAGTCGAACCGGTGACTGCGCGGCCCTAGGATGCCGCGCGAGGGGTCCCGGAACAACAATAATCGCTGCACCCGGGATTCCTCGCGCGCCAGACAATACGGATCAGACGCGCGGGAATGACAACGAGCAAGTAGAACTGGTCCACCACGAGACAGACCTGGTGACCAGCGCCCGCTGGCTTATCTATATGTCTTTGAACGCGATCTTGCCCTTGCGCGATTCGATCGCGGCCTGCGCTGCAGCCAGTCGCGCGACCGGGACTCGATACGGCGAGCACGATACGTAGTCGAGCCCGAGGCTGCTGCACACCCGGATGCTCGCCGGATCGCCGCCGTGCTCTCCGCAGATTCCGATCTTGAGCGACTTGTTCGCTTTGCGTCCCTTCTCGACCGCGATTTTCATCAGACCGCCGACACCGAACGGATCGAGTTCCTGGAACGGGTCCTTCTTGTAAATCCCGCGCACCAGGTAGTCGTTGAGAAATCGCCCTGAGTCGTCGCGCGAGAGCCCATAGCTCATCTGCGTCAGATCGTTGGTGCCGAAGGAGAAGAACTCTGCCGTCTTGGCGATCTCGTCGGCGACGATACACGCGCGCGGCACTTCGATCATCGTGCCGACCGTGAACTGAATCTTCTGTCTGGTTTCCTTGAAGACCTGCGCCGCCACTTCGCGGATTTCCGCCGCCAGGATATCCAGCTCGCGCTTCTCGCCGATGAGCGGAAGCATGATTTCCGGAAGCGCTTTAACGCCCTCGCGACGCAACTCACATGCGGCTTCGATAATCGCGCGCGCCTGCGCCTTGTAGATTTCCGGATAGCTGATGCCGAGGCGCGATCCGCGATGGCCCAGCATCGGATTGAATTCCGTGAGCGCCTCGCGCACTTGGCGCAGGCGCTCGGGAGTCGTGCCGATCTTGCCCGCCAGCTCATCGATCTCGCGATCTTCTTTAGGTAGGAATTCATGCAGCGGCGGATCGAGCAACCGGATCGTGACCGGCAGCCCCTGCATCTCGCGCAGTATTCCGACGAAGTCGCTGCGCTGCATCGGCAGAATCTTCTCCAGTGCGCGCGCCCGCTGCTTCGCGTTCTCCGCCATGATCATCTCGCGCACGGCCTCGATACGCTCCGGTCCGAAGAACATATGCTCCGTGCGGCACAGCCCTATCCCCTCCGCTCCGAAATTGCGCGCGACCTGCGCGTCAGTAGGCGTATCCGCGTTCGCGCGTACTCCGAGCTTGCGCTCCTTGTCGGCCCATGAGAGAAATTTCTTAAAGGCAGGGGACATCTCAGCGCGCACCGTCGCGACGCGCCCCGCGATAACTTCGCCTGCCGTGCCGTCGAGCGTGATGTACTCGCCGCGGCTGAGCGAGGTTCCGTTGGCGCTGAGCCGGCCGCCTCTGTAATCGATTTCAAGCTCGGTGCATCCTGCCACGCAGCACTTGCCCATCCCGCGCGCGACCACGGCCGCGTGACTCGTCATACCGCCGCGAGCAGTCAGGATTCCTTCGGCCACCTGCATCCCGTGGATATCCTCGGGCGAGGTTTCGACGCGAACGAGGATGACTTTTCGTCCGGCTTCGGCGACGGCGACAGCTTCGTCGGCAGAAAACACAATTTCTCCTGCGACCGCGCCGGGCGATGCGGGAAGTCCTCGAGCGATAACGTTCTTCTTAGCCGACGGGTCGAGCCTCGGATGGAGAAGCTGTTCAAGTTGCGATGGCTCGACGCGTTGAAGCGCGGTCGGGCGATCGATCAGGCGCTCGTCGGCCATATCGACTGCGATGCGTACTGCGGCTTCCGCGGTACGCTTGCCGGTGCGGGTTTGCAGCATGAAAAGGCGCTGCCGTTCGATCGTAAACTCCATGTCCTGGCAATCGCGGAAGTGCTTCTCAAGCCGCGACGAAATCGCGAGCAGCTCCTTGTAGACCTTGGGAAACGTCTCCTCCATCGTCGGAGACTTCGCCTTGCGATCCGCCTCGCTGATACCTTCGCGCGCGGCCTTCTTGCGTCCCGCCGCGAGGCTTATCGACAGCGGCGTGCGGATTCCCGCGACCACGTCCTCGCCCTGCGCGTTCGGCAGGAACTCGCCGTAGATTCCTTTTTCGCCGGTTGCGGGATCGCGGGTGAATGCGACTCCGGTTGCGCAATCCGGTCCGAGATTTCCGAACACCATCGATTGCACGGTGACAGCCGTTCCCCAGTCACCCGGAATGTTGTTGAACTTGCGATATGCAACCGCGCGATCGTTGTTCCATGAGCCGAAAACCGCCCCGATCGCTTCCCAGAGTTGTTCTTCGGGATTCTGCGGGATATCGCGTCCGACGCGGTGGCGAATCAGATCGCGAAACTCGTCGACCAGTTGTTTAAGATCGTCAGTCGAAAGATCGACGTCCTGCAAGACTCCGCGCGAGGCCTTCTTGCGATCGATCAGCTCTTCGAACGGATCGTGCGCATTTTTGTCCTCGGGCTTGAGCTTGAGCACGACGTCGCCGTACATCTGGCAGAAGCGGCGATAGGAATCCCACGCAAAGCGCGGGTTTCCGCTCACAGCCTCGACGCCCTTGACCGTCTCATCGGTCAACCCGAGATTCAGGACCGTGTCCATCATGCCGGGCATCGATACGCGCGCGCCCGAGCGCACCGAAACCAGAAGCGGATTCGTCGCGTCGCCGAACCTGCGTCCGAGCGCCTTTTCGATACGCGCAATGCTCTTCTTGACGCCCTGCTCGAGCCCTTTCGGGTACTTGTCGCCGTGGGCATAGAAGTAGTTGCAGACGTTGGTTGAAATCGTGAAGCCTGGAGGGACCGGCAGTTTTAGCGACGCCATCTCGGCCAGGTTTGCGCCTTTGCCTCCGAGCAGGTTGCGCATTCCGGAACGCCCTTCGGCGATTCCGGCGCCAAAGAAGTAAATTTCAGGATGAACGCGAGCCATCGTACCCTTGTGTCTCCAATCGGTCGCCGCCTCGATTCGAGGCCGGTCGGTTTTCTTTCAATATCTGATTCGGACTACCGGCGAGCGGCAAAGAAGGCGCGCCGTGCGTCTTTCAGCGATCCCAGCCGATGCGCTTGTTGATATCGGCCACCAGGCCCGCGATCGGAACGCGCACCTGTTCGGTCGTGTCTCTGTCGCGAAGCGTCACCGTGTCGTCCTGCATCGTTTGATGGTCGATCGTTACGCCGTAGGGCGTGCCGACTTCGTCCTGACGACGATAACGCCGCCCAATTGATCCGGCCTGATCGTAGATTACGGAAAAATGTTTCTTCAGCATCGCGAGCACCTCAGCCGCCTTTTCCGGCTGGCCCGCCTTGCGCAGAAGAGGATACACCCCAACTTTAATTGGTGCGATTCGCGGGTCGAAGCGCAACACGATTCGTTCTTCGTTCTCGACCACGTCTTCGTCGTACGCGTCGATCAGGAACGCCAGCAGCGAACGATCGACGCCGACCGCTGGCTCTATCACCCACGGACGATAACGCGACTTCGCCTCTTCATCGAAATAAGTCAGGTCGCGTCCGCTCGCGTTTGCGTGTTGATCGAGATCGAAGCTGCCGCGGCATGCGATACCTTCGAGCTCGCCCCATCCGAACGGGAACAGAAATTCGATGTCCGTCGTTCCGCGCGAATAGTGCGCCAGCTCGGATTTCTCATGCTCGCGAAGCCGCAGGCTTTCGCGCTTGACGCCGTACTTGACGAACCAATCGAAGCGCGCGCCGACCCAGTAGCGATACCATTTTTCTTCTTCGGCCGCGTCGGGTTTCACGAAAAATTCCATCTCCATCTGCTCGAACTCGCGGGTGCGGAAGATGAAATTTCCCGGGGTGATTTCGTTGCGAAACGATTTTCCGATTTGCGCGACGCCGAACGGCAGCTTAACGCGCTGCGTGTCGACGATATTTTCGAAATTGATGAAGATGCCCTGTGCGGTCTCTGGACGAAGATACACGGTACTGGCGGTATCCTCGACCGGACCCATGAAGGTCTTGAACATCAGGTTAAACTGACGCGCCTCGGTTAGCTCTCCTCCGCACGCCGGACATCGCGGCTCGGCAAGATCGTCGGCGCGAAAGCGCTGCTTGCATACTTTGCAGTCCACCAGCGGATCGGTGAAGTTCTGCAGATGGCCCGAGGCCTCCCAGGTGCGCGGATGCTGGATAATCGCGCTGTCGATCCCGAGCACGTCGGTGCGCGTCTGCACCATCTCGCGCCACCACGCTTCCTTGACGTTGCGCTTGAGCTCGACGCCCAGGGGGCCGTAGTCAAACGTGGATCCGATTCCGCCGTAGATATCGGACGAGGGGAAAACCAGTCCCCGCCGCTTGGCGAGGTTGACGACTTTCTCCATCGTGACCGCGCGCTTAGCGTCGGCCGCGGCGGCGGGAGCTTGTTGATTTGGAATCGATGCGGACAAGAAATCCTCCAAGTACGCGGTGCGCGGGCGAAACCGGCCTCAGCCGAGCTTGACTATCTCGGCGGCGATTCGCCCCCCGCTTTCAATTTCAAGAATTGCAACCGTTCCCGGAACTCCGATGAGGTTGCGCGGCAGCGTGGCGCTGCCGGGATTCACGACAAGCGTATCGCCATAGCGCGCGATTCCCTCGACATGGCTGTGACCCTGCACGACGACGTGCACGGGGCCGCCGAAGTGCCGGTCGATTGCGTTGCGAAAAACCCGCTCCGACGTTTCCTCCGGCATCGGAAGAGCGTGCACCAACCCGATACGAACACCCTCGATTTCGACCACGTGCGCCTCGCGCACGCGATGGTCGCCGTCGACCTTCCACGGGCGCCCGTCGAGCCCCTCATCGCCGTTGCCCATTGCGGCTATCACCGGAGCGATCGCGGAAAGCTCGTCGAGAACGCGGGTCAAGTAGATATCGCCCGCGTGCATCACGAGATCGATCCCGCGAAATGCCTCGAAGACCGCGGGCGGAAGATGCTCGCAGGCTTCGGGTATGTGAGTATCGGAAATAATACCGATGCGCATCGTGGACGCTTGCCGGAGGGTTGAATCCGGGGACGCGAATCCGAGGATCGTATCATGGGCAAAAATGCGCGGCAATTTGCGCGAATTGCATCGCGGGCGCACATTGGGAAAGCTCGCTTGCGGAGGAAATCATGCGCAGAATCGACATCCGCCTTGCCGCCGCCCTTATCGCAGTCTCGATTTTCGCCGCAGGATGCGGCCATAAGCTCGTCGCAAGCGCGGGCGAGCCGACGGTGTCGGTTTATCCCGACGAGGACACGTGGCAGAAGGTCGCAGACCTGAAAAAGCAGGGCGGGATGGCCGGGATGATTGGCGGATTCGGCCAGAGCCTCGCGGCGAAGCAGGTGGAGGATAAGACGCCGGTCAACATTATTTCCAGCGATGATAAGGGATCGGTGATTGAGATCACGGATGGCCCCAACAAGGGCGTCAAAGGATTCGTCCCGAAAGGGAATGTGGACTGAGGTGCCGGGCCAGGGACTCTCGCGCGGTCTTCTTCCCAGTGGGACAGGCGTCCCTGCCTGTCCATGCCGCGCGCTAAAGCGCCCGGAGGACCGGGCGAGATCCTTTGCGACGCTCGAAAAGATCTCGCTTGCCCAGGATGACTTGGGGAGGAGACGCAGCGGGTTCGCGCGACGCAGCGAAAATCTGTGAAAGACGCGACAGCGGAGC
>DASPQU010000485.1:0-3278 GCA_035624805.1 Binataceae bacterium (SeqCode)
CTTCTCCGCCCGGAGTCGGGTACGAATATCATCTTCGAGCTGGCTGTATGCGGCTTGGATGCGCGCATAATGGCGGCGAACCTGGAGGCACAGCCAGATGATCACGCCCGTTATCGCAATCGTGACCCATCCGCCCTCCCAGAACTTAAGCGTCAGCGTGAGCGCGAGAATTGAAAACGTAAACAGGCATCCGATTCCGTTGACCGCGAGTTTGCGCAACCATCGCGGCTCGCCCGCCCTGTCCCGCCACCAGTGCACGCTCATCCCGAACTGCGAGAGGGTAAACGTGATGAAAACGTTGATCGAGTAGAGCACGACCAGCACCTCGACGCGGGCGCGGGTGCCGACAAGAATTGCAATCGCCGCCAAACCCATCGCCAGCACGCCGTCCTGCGTTACCAGACGGGTGCTCAGATGCGAGAACCGCCGCGGCAGCCATCGATCGACCGCCATCGTCGCGAGCACGCGCGGGCCATCGATAAATCCGGTCTGCGCAGCGACGAAGAGCAGCGCCCCTTCGGTCAGCAGCGTGAAGGTGATGATCGCGTAGCCGACCCCGAATCCTGCGAAATTCCACTTTGCCGCGATGTGCTCGAACAACACCGCATTGAGCGTTTTGCCTTCCTCAGGTCCCACGTTTTCGAGCAGGTAAGCGATCAGAATTCCACCCGCGACAAATGCGAGCGACAGCGCCATGTAAAGCATCGTTCGCTTGCCGGTCACAGTGCGAGGCTCGCGCAGGATAGGCAGCCCGTTGCTGACCGCTTCGATTCCCGTGTACGTGCCGCCACCCATCGAGTATGCCCGAAAGAAAACCATCGCGAGCCCGATCCATCCCAGCGATTGCGCGCCGTGACGCACGTCGCGAAGCGCATCGTGCGCGATAATCGGCACAACCGGAATTCTGCTTACGAGCGCGTATCCGACCAGCCATACGTGCATCACCACGAACGCAAGGAACACCGGCAGTAGCGTCAATACGGATTCCTTGATGCCGCGCAAGTTCATCGCGACCATCACCGCGACGACCGCGAGACACAGCGGCAGCTTCCATTCGATCCACGAAGGCGTCGCGAGGCTGAAAATCGCGTCCGCGCCGCTGGAAAGAGAAATCGAGATCGTCAGGACATAGTCCACAACGAGAGCCGCGCCCGAGACCAATCCGGCGTATGGCCCCAACAGTCGCGTCGCGACGAGATACCCACCGCCTCCCGAGGGAAAGAGATCGATCGTTTGCGAGTACGAAGCTGAGATTACGAACACGGTCAGCGCCGTCATCAGCGCAAGAAAAATCGCAAGGTAGCGAACGTTGCCCAGCGCGAGGAACGCCTCTTCGGGCCCGTAGCATGATGAGCTGAGTCCGTCCGAGCCGAGACCGACCCAGGCAAGGAATGCGATTAGCGACAGACTGTGAAAGATGCGCGGATCGCGGACGTTGCGCGGCGGACCAATTATGATGTCCGTAAGAGTCCGGCTTTCTCCCTCGGGCGCAGCCTGTTCCTGTTTCTCTTTGGGATCGTCCATCTTTTCGCGCACGCGCTTTCTAGTTGCCGCGACTCCGAGCGAACAAGCTATCGTGCGCCGGTTCGCAAGTTGACGATCGCAATCGCCGGTTCCCGGCTAAATCGAGTATTGCGCGCGAGGGAGCCCGATTTGATACCGCGCCGCGTCGATCAGATTCTGCATCAGGCCAACGACCGTCATCGGACCCGTGCCGCCCGGATTGAGCGTGATCCATCCCGCGACCTTCTGCACCGCGTCGAAATCAACGTCGCCCGCGAACTTGCCTTCCGGGGTGCGACGAAACCCAACATCGATCACGCATGCTCCCGGTTTGACCATGTCTGCGTTGATCAGGAACTCGCGCCCGACGTTCGCACCGACGCACGATACGATCAGGTCCGACGAGCGGCAGATCTCCTCGAGATTTCGCGTATGGCGATGGCACCAGGTCACCGTCGCGTTGCGCAATCGACCGCCGAGGATGAACGCCGTTGGCTTGCCGGCGATATCGCTGCGCCCGATCACGGCCGCGCGCGCCCCGTCGACCGGAACTTTATAATAGTCGAGCAGGGTCAGGACTCCGCGCGGCGTGCACGGGAGAAATGTGCCCCACTGTCCGCGATAGAATCCGCTGACCGCTTGGGCGCCGACGGCGTCGACGTCCTTCAGCGGCGCGATCGCGTCAAAGAGTCGAAAGCGATCGATGAGTTCCGGAAGCGGAAGCTGAATCAGGATTCCGGTGGTCTTGGGATCCGCGTTGAGCCTGGCGATCAGATCGAGCATCGAGTCCGTAGTCGCCTGCGCGGTATCCAGATGGATCACCTGGCTCTCGCACCCGAGCTCGATCGTGAAGCGCCGCTTATTCTTGACGTATTGGCGCGACGCGGGATCGTCGCCGACCAGGATCGCCGCGAGCGACGGTACGACCCCGTGGCGATCGCGAAGTTCCGCCGCATGATGGCGAAGTTCGGGCATCAGATGGGCGCTGACGGCGCGGCCGTCCATGATTACTGCGGGCATATGAACTGATCTCGAAATATAGCACGCACGTGCACAAGGCGAACGGACGTGCAGGCAAGACACGCGTCCTCGTTATCCACACCAAATCCACAGGAACGTGCGGCGTTGTGGGCTGACCTGGCTTGTCTGTGTGTAACGCGCGGCGAACCGTCTCGTTTGCATGTCATTGGCGCTGATAAAATGAAGCTGGAATTTCCCGATGAATGCGCCAAAGCGCACTGTTCTTTTCGATTCGCATCTCAAGCTCGGCGCGCGGATGACCGTTTTTGGCGGCTTCGAGATGCCGGTGCAGTACTCCGGCATCATCGAGGAGCATCGCGCGGTTCGCTCCACTGCGGGAGTCTTCGATCTCAGCCACATGGGCGAATTCGAGGTTTCGGGTCGCCGCGCGCTGACGCTGCTGAATCGTGCCTTTACCAATCTTGCGAGCGCGATTCGCGAGAGTCGCGCGCAATACACGATTATGTGCGCCGAAGATGGCGGCGTCGTCGATGACCTCATCATCTATCGGCTCGGAAGCGAGAAATACCTGCTGTGCGTCAACGCTTCGAACGTCGATACCGATCGCGAGTGGCTGATCGATTTGAATCGGGGGATCGGCGCCGATTTCCGCGACCTGAGCGATGAAACTGCGCTGGTTGCGATCCAGGGACCCGCGAGCGTCGCGTTCGTATCGACGATGGCTGATTTCACGATCGGCGAAGTCCCGCGATTCGGCGTGCGATGCGGCGCTATCGCAGGTGTACGATGTGTCG
>DASPQU010000486.1:0-4496 GCA_035624805.1 Binataceae bacterium (SeqCode)
TGTGGCAATCGCCGCCGGCGTCGTCGTTCCGATCGCGTGCTACGCGGCGTTATGGTGGTTGGGCGGAAGGCTTCGGCGTGAACTACATGCGATGCGTCAGGCGCTGGAGCGCTTTTCTGAACGGAGACCGGCAACGGAACCCGAGGCCGACATCGTCGCGATCGATTCGTCGCTGACCGCGCTGGGATTTCCGAAACCGAATCCGATGCTTGCGGATGAATAGGAGCAAATCATGGCAATCAATTCGATCGCGCGGGTGATCGTCGCGGTGACCGACATGGAAGCGTCGCGCGCTCGATGGACGCAGGCGGGCTTCGGGGTATCGGAGCCGTGCGAGGCGGGCGCGATGCGTATCGCAACGATTGGCGCAGGCGCCATTGCGATCGATCTGTGTGCGACGGCGAACAATACGCAGAACGCTTCGTTTGCAGCGGCGATCGCGCGCGGCGGCGGCGCGATCGGATGGCTCTGGGGGGTCGATCGCGTCGATGCGTCGAATTCCGAAGCCAAAACGATCGAACTTCTCGATTCTTCAGGCGCGCTCGCGCGCGTTCGTCTCGATGAGACACTCGAAGGCACGTTAGCAGGTGCGATCGCGTCATTGGGCAGTCTCGAAGACCGCCGCAACCGTCTCAGCAATCGATGCGGCGCGAATCCGAATACGGTTTCGTACCTGGAACACATCGTCGTGATGACGCCGTCACTCGAAAACGCGATCGCCCGCGTCGAAGCGATCGGCGTCCCGTGCAAGCGCATTCGCGAAGCCGGGCGCGGTGTGCGTCAGGCGTTTTTCAAGCTGGAGCAAACCGTGATCGAGGTCGTCGCGCCGGCGCCGAATGGTCCAAGAATCTGGGGGCTCGCATTCATGTGCGATGACATCCGCCGCGCGGTCGAAGTCGCGCGCGCAGCCGGCCTTCAGGCGACGGAACCCAAGGCAGCGATCCAGGGCGGGATGATCGCGCGAATCGGAGACCCGATCGACAATCTCGCGATCGCGTTCATGCAGGCCGCACAGTAGAGGCGTCGTGGAGTGCGCTTGAAAAGGATCGATCCGTTCGAGTCGCCGGAAGCGGCCAGCGTGAGCAATCGATCGCTGCGCGACCTTGCGATCCTTTTCATACGGCTGGGCGCGACGGCGTTCGGAGGACCCGCGGCCCACATCGCGATGATGGAAGACGAGGTTGTGCGCCGCCGAGGATGGCTCGATCGCGCGACCTTCCTCGATTTTCTCGGCGCAACCAATCTGATTCCCGGACCGAACTCGACCGAGATGGCGATTCACATCGGCCATCGCCGCGCCGGATGGAAGGGCCTCGTCGTCGCGGGCGTATGCTTCATCGTGCCCGCGATGCTGATCACGCTAGCGGTCAGCTACCTCTACGTGCGTTTCGGCGCGATGCCGTCGGCGCAGGGAATCCTGTACGGCGTCAAGCCTGTTATCATCGCGGTTGTGGTGCAGGCGCTATGGCGGCTCGGACGCGCCGCGGTGCGCGATCGGTTTCTCGTTGTGTTGGCGATCGTCTCGACGATCGTGAGCGCCGTCGGCGTCAACGAGCTCGTCGTGTTGTTCGCAGCGGGAGCGATCGCCGCGGCGTCTGTATACATTCGCGAGCGCCACGCCGGCGCTTTCGGCGCCGTTGCGACGCGGGGCTCCCTGCTGTTCGCCATCGGCGCAACATCGAGCGCTGCGGTCCCGTTCAGCCTTTCCGTGCTGTTCCTGTTTTTCCTCAAGGTTGGAGCAGTCTTGTTCGGAAGCGGTTATGTATTGCTCGCATTTCTGCAGGCCGACTTGGTCGATCGATTGCACTGGCTGACTCCATCGCAGTTGCTCGATGCGATAGCCGTGGGACAGATAACGCCGGGGCCGGTGTTTTGCACCGCTACTTTCATTGGATATCTCCTCGGCGGCGCCGTCGGCGCGCTCGTGGCAACGGCCGGAATCTTCCTGCCTGCGTTTGTTTTCGTCGCGATGAGCGCCGCGATTATCCCGCGTCTGCGTCGATCTCGCATCGCGGGGGGATTCCTCGACGGCGTCAACGTCGGATCGCTGGCGCTGATGGCGGTCGTAACCTGGGAACTTGGTCGCTCCGCGCTCGTCGATGTGCCCACGATCGTTTTAGGCGTCGCCTCGGCGGCCGCTTTGCTTACCTTCGGAATTAATTCGATTTGGCTCGTGATTGCCGGCGCCCTTTTGGGACTCGTTTTGGCGCACTGACCTTGCGACGATGAGTACTCGGCGCTGTCAACGCTGCCGTCGCACGACGCTTTCCACTCGCAGCCTTTGACCGCTCGATGGGAAGCTTGGCGTCTGCGCCGGGAGTAATGATTCTCAGACTTTGCCACAAATACCACGACACTGCCGTGCGATGCGGGCTCCATTTCTCGCCGAGTGCGCGTAATTCCTTCGGCGTCGGACGACGCGCCATCGCGTAGGCTTTCATCACGGCGCTGCGTACGCCGAGATCGCCGACCGGCAGTACGTCGGGCCGTCCGAGGTTGAACATCAGGAACATCTCCGCGGTCCATCGCCCGATTCCGCGAATCTGCGTCAGCTCCTCGATAATCGCTTCGTCGGCCATCCGCGCAAAACGATGGAAATTGATCCGCCCATCGGCGGCGCGAGCGGCAAGATCGCGGATGTATTCGATTTTGCGCTGCGACAATCCGACCGAGCGCAGTTCAGGAATCGATCGCGCGAGCACTTCCTGCGGCGTGGGAAAGCGCCCGTCGCCGAACAGACCGACAAATCGATTGTAGATCGCAAGCGCGGCCGCCCCCGCAAGCTGCTGGAAAATGATCGCGCGCACGAGAGCTTGAAATCGCTCTGGGCGCTTTCTGAGACCGTACTGTCCGACGCGCGCAATTATTTCGGCGATAATCGGGTCGGCGGCGGCAAAATGTTTGCGCAGCACATGATGGTGTCCGGCGCGGGTTTTCTTTTGCGGCATTTTTCGCAATGGGCAAACTGTTTCACGCCTGATAAGACTCTGCAATCGCGAATTTGCGTATGAGCGGCCGTAAAGATGAGCGACGATGATCGCATCCTGATGTGTCCCGAAAATGTGCGGGAAGGCATGGGACTCGGGCCAATATTCTGCGTGATAACCGCGGAACAAGTGGAGGCGTTCGCGCGCGCAACGGATGCGGACAATCCTCTGTACACGGCGGAGTCGCCCGCCGCCGTGCAGATCGCACCGCCCACGATGCGGCTGCTCGATTACGCACTGCTCATCGCGAAACATTTTCGCGGCGGATCGGGCGGCGTCCACGCCAAGCATCGCAACGAATTCTTCGCGCCGATGCGCGTCGGACAAACGATACGAACTGACGGACGCATCACAAAGACCTGGCACAAGCGCGGCAAGTTCTACTTCGAACTCGAATACGAATCGCGCGACGTCGAAAACGACGAACTCCTGATGCGGCAGGCGATCACGGCTGTGTTGCTCATCGAAGGACGGATGCAATGAGGGCGGTGCCCTTTGAATCGGGCCGCGAATTTGAATCGCGCCCATACTTTCTCGATGCGGCTGCGGCCCATGCGTACGGCGCCGCCGTTGAGCATCCTGCACGTCGCGCGGTTCAGCCGAACATTCACGACGACGACGCAGCCGCCAGGCGCGCAGGCTTTCGCGCGCCGATCGCTGCGGGTGAGCATACCTATGCGCTCGCGGCGAATTTCATGGTGGACCTGTTCGGGATCGATTTTCTGCGCGGCGGCCACCTCGAAGCATCGATGATCAAACCGGTGTTCTTCGGCGATCGGCTCGTGGTGCACGCTCGCGTGACCGCGGCTGACGATAGCGAAGTTGCGATGGAGACCTGGGTGGAAAACGACCGCAAAGAGCGCGTGCTCGTAGGCAGCGCACGTCTGGCGAGGAACCCGCGATGAGCGCAGAGCCTTATCCAGCTCGAAATACTGCGGAACAGGCCCCACCAACGCAGCCCGCGACACCATTGTGGCGCAAAGCGATCCCCTACGTCGGCACGCTCGCAATCTTCGCGCTGATCTTCTGGCGTATCCCGATTCGCCAGGTGCTCGCTGCGCTTGGCAACGTACCGATCCTGTCGTTCGTCGGCGTGTTCATGCCGTTTTCGATCTTTTACTGGCTGGTCGATTCGTACTGTCTTACGTGGGTTATTCGGCGCTTCAACGCGCCGCTCTCATACGCGGACATAATTCCGATTCGCGCCAGCATGTACCTGCTGTCTCTAATCAATACCAACCTGGGACAGGGTGGCGTCGCCTACTATATACATCGTAAGGCGCACATCCCGTTTCTCGAATTACTCAGTTCAATCCTGTTCATCGCCCTGCTCGAGGTCTATCAACTCTTTCTGTTCTCGACGCTCGGAGTAATCTTCTACTCGCCAACGGGCGGAGCGCAGGTCGAGATCGTAAGGATATTGCGCGTCGCATACATTATCGCCTGGGCTGCGCTGTTCGGATTTATGGCGTTTTTCGCCGCGGCACGTGGCAGAGAAAGCATCCGTTC
>DASPQU010000487.1:0-2114 GCA_035624805.1 Binataceae bacterium (SeqCode)
GGAACGTTTTCGCTCATCCCGTGGATCACGACTTTCGCCGCCAGCAACGCCGGAGGATGGATCGCAGACGCGATGCGACGCCGCGGCGTCCCGGTCGGAGTAATCCGACGGCGGATGCAGGCCGTCGCCTTCACCGGCGGCGCGATTCCGCTGTTCATCCTGCCCGCCGCGCCCTCCCCTGCGATCGCGGTGATGCTCGTCACGATCTCGGCCGCATGCAGCGGCACCGGTCTCGCGGCGTTCGGCGTTAATCACCTCGACATCAGTCCGAGATTCGCCGGCGTGCTGATGGGGCTCTCGAACACGATAGCGACGATTCCGGGAATCGTCGGAGTCGCGGCCGCCGGTTTCATCTGGCGCGCCAGCGGATCGTTCGCCGCGGTGTTTTATGTGATCGCCTGTGTATACCTGATCGGGATGGCCGGTTACGTAACGTGGGCCGGTGGCGAAGAACGCATCTGAGGTCCTGCGCACGGAATCTTTATCAATGGCAAATCGATCGTAAGCGGGATATACAGAACGAACTGTTCGTTCGCGGAGTAACTCAAGATGTCGCAGTCCGAAGCGCTGTCTCCATATCGTTGGGTTATAGAAGTGCTCCTTTTCCTCGCGCTGTTCAGCCAGGCCGTGACGTGGCTCGCGCCCGCTCCGATTCTCGGCGAAATCATCAAAAGCCTCAGTATCTCGCTCGGCAGCGCGGGACTGGTGATATCGATCATCGCCCTGTGCATCGCGATCTTCTCGATGATCGGCGCGGTCGTGATGCAGAAACTCGGCGCACTGCGCGCGCTCCTCGTCGGCGTGTGGCTGATGTCGCTCGCCGAGATCGCGAGCGGCTACACAACGAGCTTCGGCCAACTTCTCATGTGCCGCATCCTGGAGGGAATCGGCTTCGGCGTGATGATCGCGCCGCCCGGCGCCCTCGTGATGCAATGGTTTGGCGAGCACGAGTGGCCGTATATCAATATGGTCAACGCGCTTTGCTCGTATATCGGATTGACGGCGGTCTTCTCGGTTACCGCTCCGATTTTTCTCGCGCTCGGGTCGTGGCAGCTCGTGCTTCGATACTACGGCTTCGCGTGCGCCGCGATTGCGCTCGCATGGACGATCTTCGGACGCGAGCGCGTCCGCCCCGAGATCGAGGCGGCGCTTACGGAATCGGCGCATTCGGTCGAAAGCGCGTCGGTGCTGGGTGCGGTTGTGAAAATGCGCGACGTTTTGCTCGTGGCAACCAATCTATTCGGTGGAATGTGGGTGTTCCAACTCTACACCGCTTTTCTGCCGCAATACTTCAGCACCTTTCGTGGCTTGGGCCTCACCGAAGCATCGTCGCTTACTGCGATGCTTCCGCTGACCGGAATCTTCGCTGCTGCGGGAGGCGGACTCGGAACGGGAATGACAGGTCTTCGCAAACCGTTCACGTGGCCGTTGGCGATTTGCACGCTGGTCGGATGCTTTGGCGCGATCACGCTGCCGGATCCGATGTTGATCCGCCTCTCGCTGGTTCTCGTTGGAATCGGCGCCGCGGGTTCGCTGGCTGCGCTCACGACCCTGCTGATGGAACTGCCGGGGATGACGCCGGAGAAAATGGGTGTGGCGCTGGCGTTCGTATGGTCGGTCGGGTACGCGGGCGCCTTCGTCGCGCCGTTTTTGGGAGGCGCGATCGCGTCGAGCGTCGGGCTGCGCACCGTGATGCTGAGCTTCCTTGCGTTTCAACTCGTGCCGATCATCACGATGTACATGCTGCCCGAGACCGGCCCCGGCCGCACCAAGGTCGCTGTCGCAACGGCGTAGGGTCTTTTGTCTGTCATTCCCGCGCGTCTGAGTTGTCTGGCGCGCGAGGAATCCCGGAGTCCGTTGAGTAGGAAAAGACCGGGATTCTTCGCGCGGCAGACACGCGCGAGAATGACAGACAGGCGGAGCGGCATTCTATTGTTCGAGATGCTGTCTTCGCACGCTGAGCGCGTCGCGGTCACACGCACTAGGCACGGCCCGGATGAGGCGCCACCTTCATCAAATCCTCGTGCAGCGTACCGTTCGATGCGACCAGACCCGCGAGGATCGTCTTGCGGCGATTGAAGCGCAGCGGACGACCGTGAATATCGGTGATCGTT
>DASPQU010000488.1:0-2982 GCA_035624805.1 Binataceae bacterium (SeqCode)
CGGCCGGCAGATTCAGTCCGTCGATCATCCGATCGACGATTGCGCGACGCGCCGCAAACCACCAATGGCGATCCTCGACCGCCGCCATCCGTTCGTAAATCGCCGCTTCCATCACTCAGACGCGCTCGCCTTCGCGCTTCGCATCGGGCAGGTCATCGTCGAAACCAAACGCCTGCCCAACGATGTACAGCGGACGCGCCTTGACCTCGGCATAGACGCGGCCCAGATATTCGCCGATTACCCCAAGAGTGATGAGTTGGACGCCGCCGAGGAAAAGCACCACTACCATCAGCGATGTATAGCCGGGCACGTCAATTCCGCGGCCGATCTTGAGCGCCGCCAGGAATAGCGCGTACAGGAACGCAGTCATCGAAATCGCCAGCCCCAGATAACTCCACACCTGAAGAGGCACGGAACTGAACGATAAGATTCCGTCGAGCGCGAAATTCCACAGTCGCCAGTAATTCCACTTCGTCGTGCCGGCGGGGCGCGCCTCGCGATGGAAATAGACAGAGGTCTGCTTGAATCCGACCCACGCGAAGAGACCTTTCATGAAGCGCGTTCGTTCGGGCAGACGCCGAAGCGCATCGACGACTTTGCGATCGAGCAGCCGAAAATCTCCGGTATCTTCAGGGATAGTCACCTCGGACATCCGGCTGAACAGGCGATAGAAGGCCGCCGCGCTGGTCTTTTTTGTCCACGTCTCTCCCTCGCGAGCCTGACGACGCGCGTTCACGACCTCGAAACCCTCGCGCCACCGCGCAATAAGCGTCGGAATCAACTCGGGCGGATCCTGAAGGTCGGCGTCGATCGGTATCACAGCCGCGCCTCCTGCGTGATCTAGACCGGCGCTGAGCGCGATGTCTTTTCCGAAATTGCGCGACAGGTCGAGAACTTTGATTTCGGGGCGACTTTCGCGAGCTTTGAGGATCGCGGCGAGGCTTGCGTCGGTGCTGCCGTCGTTAACACAAATGACCTCGAACGACATCCGCAGAGAGTCGAGAACCGCGAACAATCGCGAGAAAAAGGCGTCGACGACCGGAGCCTCGTTATGAACCGGTACGACGATCGACAAATCGACGCGACCCCGGATGCTCGCGATTGCAGGCGCCGCGCGAAGCTGTTGAGCCGATTCCAAGACAAAATCCCCTAAATCATATCGCCGCAGGAACTAAGCCGCGTCAAGCGGAGGCTTGCCTTGCGGCAATGTTGCGGTTGGGACAGCATGAAGCGTCGGCGTGCCGGGCGCCGGCGAACCCAATATGTTGTTTAACCGCTGGAACCTCGATCGGGGACAGACCGGGCTTCTGGCTGCAATCCTCGTCATCACTTTAGCCGCGTCGCTGGGATGTCTTGCGAATGGATTCGCCTTCGACGATGACGGGCAAATCGTCGACAATCGGTTTATCGGCAGTTGGTCGTACGTGCTCACGGCGTGGCATAGCGACGTATGGTGGTGCCGAAATCCGTCGCCTGCTCCGCAGAGCGGCTATTATCGCCCGATTCAGACGATGTGCTTCATTGCCGGTTATCATTTGTTCGGACGGAACCCGATCGGATGGCACGCATTCAAAATCGTGTTGCATTTGTTCTGCGTCCTGGCCGCATTCAGACTGGCCCAGCTTCTAACCCGTGATAAAGAAGTCGCTCTCGTCGCCGCGCTCTTGTTTGGCGTCTATCCGGAACATGCGGAAGCGGTAGCGTGGATCGCAGCGTTCGCCCAGCCCGTCGCAGCGATTCTCGACATCGCCGCGATGTGTCTTATCGTTCAGGCCGACCCGCGATCGCGATTTCCAGTCGCGCCGATCGTTCTTGCCGGGCTCGCGATGTTGACCTATGAGGGTGCTATCGTTTTTCCGGCAATCGTCGCCGCGTATTTCTTTTTTGTGCCGGCTGCGGGAGCTTCATCGGATTTTCGATCCCGGTTCGTTAATGCTTCGCTCCGTGCAATTCCATATCTGATTCCGGCAATCATTTACTTGACCGCCCGCTTCGAGGTTCTCGGACTCTACGGCTTGGAGGCCGAAGGAGCAGCGCATTCATTCGCACAGGTGGTTGCTACGCAGCCGTCGGCGATGTTCTTCTATTTGTCCACGATCGCTCGACCCCGGACAGCAGGTCCGTCGCACGCGATCGAATGGGTCGAGAGCTTTAAATCGCCGAACTTTTACGTCCCGGCATTGAAAATGGCCGTTATCGCGATTACGGTCTGGGCTTTATTGCGTCGCAGTCCGCGTCGAAACTTATATCTGTTCTGCATCGCCTGGTTCCTAATCGCAATCGCGCCGGCGATGAATCTGAACGGACTCTGGGATCTCGTGCAGGACCGATACCTGTATGCGCCCGCGCTCGGAATTTTCGTAATTCTAGCAGATGCTGGTGTTCGCGCGGTCCGCGAATATCACCTCGAGAGGTGGGGCATCGCATGCCTTGGCTTGGTAACGGCCGCCTACGCAATCGCCTTCTGGAACGTCCACTCCTATTGGAAGGACACTCCTACTTATTATGCTTACTGCGCCGAAGCGCATCCGAAAATGCCGAAGTACAGGATCCGTCTTGAGGAATGGTACGAGACCCACGGCGACTGGCACGCGGCAAAAAAGGAAGCCCTGACACTCGAAGCGCTGGAGCCGGATAACCCCACGGCTCATCTGCGGCTTGAAATCGTCTATCAGCATCTCGGAGAGAAAGCGCTCGCTAACCAGGAATTCTTGAAATCCATGCCAGCGGAGATGCGCAAGTAACGACGTCCTCAAGAGCCGATTCTTGCACTGCGGCCCCACGCGTCGGACGATGGGGTGAGTGAAAGTTGACGACGATTTCTATCGCGAGTTCGAGCATACCGGCGACCTCGGAATCGAAGTCTCCGGAACGAGCCGCGGCGAAATGTTTTCGCACGCCGTCATTGCGCTTTCGCGCTTGATGGTGACACCGGATGGAATCGCCGCTCGCGAAAGCCGGACTATCGATGTCGCCCCTGCT
>DASPQU010000489.1:0-3695 GCA_035624805.1 Binataceae bacterium (SeqCode)
CGGCCGCGCCGCCCACCGCGATCACCGGCATCGTCGCACGCGCGCGCATTCGCCGCAGGTGGGCGCGTGCGAGCGCACCGAGGGCGGCAAGAGTGTCCTCGACCTCGATAAAATCGATGCCGTCCACTTTGTGCCCGCGCTGGACGATCGTTGCCCCCGCGCCTGTTCGAACTGCGGCGTCAAGGAAATCGTGGCCGTCACGCCCGGCTCCCTTGAGCGCAACGAACAGCGCGCCGCGCGAAATCGTCCGCGTGTCGATGCTGACGCCGCGCGTGATCTTCGCGCTATCGCCTGCAAGCCGTCCGCCGGTCGCGTCAGCGATCTCGCCCAGCGTGAACGTGCATCGATTTTCAGGAATCGGCGTCGCCATCGCTCCGTCATTGTGCACGAATCCGCATGCGGGGTCATCGCGGTCGCTTCGCGAAGAATCGCGCATGATGGGCGGGCTTGGTGTGCAAACTGTTTGACGCTACCATCTTGGATTCGACGGAGGCGAAGCGATGGCGCGAAGCGGCAACATCCCTGCGGTCGGCGTAATCATGGGCAGCAAGAGCGATTATGAATACATGTCGGCGGCATGCGAGGTGATGGATGAACTTAAAGTGCCACATGAGGTTCGCGTCCTGTCCGCGCATCGCACGCCCGACCTGGCGCTCGAATACTCGGCGACGGCGCGCGATCGCGGACTCAAAGCTATAATCGCTGGAGCAGGCGGCGCGGCGCATCTCGCGGGCGTCGTCGCAGCGAAAACCACGCTGCCCGTGATCGGAGTGCCGATGCCGACGACCTCGCTCAACGGGATGGATTCGCTGCTTTCGATAGTGCAAATGCCCAAGGGAATCCCGGTTGCCACGATGGCCATCGGCAAGGCGGGAGCGGCGAATGCGGGGCTGTTCGCGGCGGCGATAATAGCAGTTACCGACCGCGAATTGGCCGAGCGTCTCGCGAGCTGGCGCAAGGCGCGCGCGCAGGAAGTCATCAACGCGAAGCTGCCGTAAAGTCGAGCGCAGAGATGCTCAAGAACGAAATCGATACTCCTGCGCTGGTTCTCGATCTCGACACGATGAACGAGAACATCCGCACGATGGCCGCGTTTTTCGCCCGGCGTCCACAGAAGCTCAGGCCGCACTTCAAGACGCCGAAGACGCCCGAAGTCGCGCGACGCCAGATCGAAGCGGGCGCGATCGGGTTGACCGCGGCGAAGCTCGGCGAGGCGGAAGTACTGGCGCGCGCGGGTCTCGGACCGATTCTGATCGCGAATCAGATCGTGGGCCGTGCGAAAATCGATAGACTCTTCGAGATCGCCCGCAAGGTGAACGTCATCGCCACAGTCGAGAGCGAATTTAACATCTCGGAGCTTGAAGACGGGGCGCGACGCGCCGGAACTTCCATCGATGCGATTATCGAGGTCGACACCGGGATGCATCGATGCGGCACGGCGACGATCGACGAGACCGTTGAGCTGGCGCGAAGGCTCGCAAGCGGATCGCTTCGCTATCGCGGCGTCATGGGATACGAGGGTCACGCCGTACTCATAAAAGATCGCGAGACGCGCGAGGGCTTCGCGCGCGCCGCCCTGACGACGCTAAGCGAGCATGTGAGCGCGCTGCGCGCAGCAGGACTCGCGCCGGAGATCGTCAGCGCGGGCGGGACGGGAACCTATGACATCGCGGGATCGTGGCCCGACGTTACGGAGGTGCAGGCGGGCTCGTACGTTTTCATGGATCGCGCATATCGTCTCGTACGCCCCGATCTCGGGCAGCCTGCTCTGTCGATGCTCACTACAGTCATCTCGCGGCGCGGCGATCGCGCAATCCTCGACGTCGGGATGAAATCTCTTACCGGCGAGTTCGGGATGCCGTACGCAAAGGATTTTGCGGCGCGCGTCACGAGTCTTTCCGAGGAGCACGCCACGCTCGATGCTTCGAAATCCGAAATCGCTCCAGGGATGAAAATCGAACTTATCGCGATGCATAACGACACGACGATCAATCTGCATCACGAGTATTACGTGGTGCGCGGCAACGAGGTCGTCGAGGTCTGGCCGATCGAGGCCGCGCGCGCCTATCGATAGAAATCGCCATCCTGTAAACTAAAAGCGTCCATGTTCAAAAGACCATCTGAACTCTGTCTGTCGTTAGCTTTCGGCGCGATGTTGCTCGCTGCGGCGAACGCAATGGCGACGGAAGTCAAGGTTGCCGGCAAACTTACGATTCCCGACCGAAGCCCGCTTTTCGCGGTCTCGACCGATCCCGTAATTCAGAGCACGTTGAGCGAGGATTTTCGCGGAGCGCATCGAGATTCGTCCGGTGCGTCCGCTACGTCGCCCGGCCTTCCGATGGTTACCGTCACGGTGAGCGTGAAAGAGAGCGTTCTTGCGCCCGGTATAACGCTGGGGAAAATCTCGCTCGGCGATCCATTTCGAGTCGCACAGTTGATGCGCGAGGCGGGGTCGGAACCGCCTCCAATCGGTGACACCGGCGACAAGCCAACCGATCCCTACGAAGCGAGCATCGAGCGTCAGCAGCTTCAGGGCAACGATCCGATGCAGGCGTTTCGCGATTACGAGGCTGCGAACCAGGTCATACGAAACGCAGGACAGCCGCGCTTCGGAGCGAATGGAAATGCGACCGACAAGGAGATTTACGACTCGGTTGTCGTCGCGCGCGCGAACGCGGGTTCAAACGAAGACCTGACGGCGGTTGCGATCATCCATCCGGGCGACGACGTTCGCGCAGCCAAGCAACTCATCGCCGAGGAAATCGCCAACGCCGTCCTGCACTGATCATCGCATCGCCATCGGCGAGTTTCTCGAAAGCGAATGGCGCAGCGATTAACGCGCACCCTTTTCGCTTCCATCCGATCCGAGACTCAGGCGGTCTTGGGTTTTTCTTCTTTCGGCACTTCGACCGCGATTGGCACCTTGCGCGGCGCCATCTCCTTGGGCGCCTGCACCCTTACTTCGAGTACGCCGTTGTTATAGTTCGCCTTCACGCTGTTCGCGTCGATGCCCTTGGGCAGCCGCATCGAACGCTCGAAGGATCCGTACGCGACCTCGCGATGGATATAGTTCTTGCCCTTTTCCTCTTTGCTGCTTTCGCGCTTGCCGCGCACGGTCAGGATGTCGTCGTTAACTGTAATCTCGACGTCCTTCGGATCCACACCGGGCAGATCGGCACGGATGACGATATTGCCGTTCTCGACGTAGGATTCGATTGCGGGAGCGTTGGCCTCACGACGAATCGCTTCGGGCGCCCATCCGCCCAGCAATCGATCGAACATATCGTCGAAGTTGCGCCGGAAATGATCGAGCTCGCGAAATGGTGACCAGGCCTGAATGTCTCTAGCCATTGCCAAACAAACCTCCTGATGGGGATACACCGACTTCAAGACGAAAAATAACCATCGATCGCGCACCCGCAACCTTCCTGGCGCGCTAAATGCCCGTCGGGTTGGATCCGAGGGCTAGCGGTCTTCGGAATCGATATTGGCGGGCGGGGCTGTCGGTCGGGAAAGTTTTCGCGGCACGGAATTCGCGGAGTCCTGCGGATGGGAAGGATGCTGTCCGGCCGGCATCTTCGATCCTGAATCGTCGGCAGACGGCGAGACGTGAGAAGCTGCCGCAGCGGGGACTGCGACCACTTCAGATGCGATGGCGGCGGGCGCAACCGGAGCGGGCGACGATGCCGGTTGCG
>DASPQU010000490.1:0-3636 GCA_035624805.1 Binataceae bacterium (SeqCode)
TACATCATCTTCTCGTGCACCAAGGCGATCATCTCGTCGGCGCTGTGGATACTGATCGGCGAGGGCAAGCTCGATATCACGGAGCGCGTCGCGGATATCATCCCCGAGTTCGGCTCGAACGGAAAAGACGTGATCACCGTCGAGCAGAACATGCTTCATATCGGCGGTTTCCCCAACGCTCCGTATCCGCAACACGAATGGAACGACAGGAGCAAGCGGCTCGAGCGTTTCAAGATGTGGCGTCTCGAGTGGCCGGTCGCGAGCCAGTACATGTATCACGCGACGTCAGCGTTCTGGGTCGCCGCCGAAATAATCGAACGGCGCACGGGCAAGGATTTTCGGGACTTCGTGCGCGAGCGTATCGCGCTTCCGCTCGGGCTTCCCGAACTGTACGTCGGCGTGCCTCGCGATCAAGACGAGCGCGTCGCAGAAATTGTCCACGTCGGCGAACTTCTCACCGACGAAGAGCGCAAGAAGCTCGGACTGCCGATTCTTCCCGAGACCGAAGTGACTGAAGAAGCGATCATGGGATTCAACAATCCCGACGTGCGCGCGGCCGGCGTTCCGGGCGGCGGCGGAATCACGACGGCTGCGGACCTCGCACTGTTTTACCAGGGATTGCTGCACAATCGATCGACCGACGGAAAGCAAATCTGGAAGCCCGAGGTTCTCAAGGACGCGCTGCACGTGCGCTCGGGCGATTACAAGGATCCCGTGTTCCACGTGCGATGTAATCGCGCGCTGGGCGTCGTGCTCGCCGGCGATGATGGGCTCTCGAATTACCGTGGATTCGGCAAAACGAATTCTCCGCTTGCGTTCGGCCACGGCGGAGCGGGCGGGCAAATCGGATGGGCCGATCCGGCGACCGGAATATCGCTCGGATACTGCACCAACGGATTCGATCGCAACGATCTTCGTCAGGGACGCCGCGGCGTCGCGATCTCGAGTCTCGCCGCGCAGTGCCTGGCGTAAGTAACTTTAATTACGACGGTCTCTATTCTGAGCGAAGTGAGCGGCGCGAGCGAAGTCGAAGAATCTCGGACAGCTACACGAGCGTCGGCGGGGCGCAGCCGGTCGGCGCGACCGAAGCCGGTACCGGTTCCTCGTCCGCGAAGCGCTCCTTGCTTGTTGAGAGGGTTACCGACCTTAAAGTCGGAATTTTGAGGAGGTCGCATTTGTGGCAAGCGCGCAGCTTCAAAAAGTAATCGAAATCATCAAGTCGGTCCCGCCCAATCCCAACGCGACCGTCGAGCAGCGACGCGCCGGGATGGAACGCGTGAGCGAAAGGGTCGCGTCGGATGTCGTGTGCACGCTCGTCAAGGCGGGAGGCGTGCCTGCGGAATGGATCGACACGCCCGGCGCAGCGCGCGATCGCGTGATCCTGTATCTGCACGGCGGCGGATACACTATGGGCTCGATCAATACCCATCGCGCGATGATCTCGCGAATCGGAAGGGCGTCAGCCGCGCGTGTGCTCGCGCTCGATTATCGCCTCGCGCCGGAGAATCCGTTTCCAGCCGCCGTCGATGATGCGACCGGCGCGTACAAATGGCTGCTGGGTGAAGGATACAAATCCAAGCGGATCGTCATCTCGGGCGACTCCGCCGGCGGCGGCCTCACCGTCGCGACGCTGCTCGCTTTGCGCGATATGAGAATTCCGCTTCCCGCCGCCGCTGTTCCGATCTCGCCGTGGACCGATCTCGCGGGGACGGGAGAATCGCTCCAGACGCGCGCCGCCGCCGATCCGATGGTTCAGGCGGAACAACTCGCGCCGCAAGCCAAGATGTATTACGGCACGAACGACCCGAAGAATCCGCTGATTTCCCCGCTATACGCGGACCTGCGCGGACTTCCTCCGATGCTGATCCAGGTTGGTGATGCCGAAATACTGCTGGACGACGCAACGCGGCTTGCTGAACGTGCTCGAAACGCGGGCGTCGATGTCGACCTGGAGGTCTGGATGGAGATGCCGCACGTATGGCACGTGTTCGCGAAGCTGCTTCCGGAAGGCCAGGGCGCGATCGAACGAATAGGAGGATTCGTTATCGCGCACACGTCGTGATTCGCATAGTCTGCTGCCCACGATGACCGACCAGCAAAAGCGTGAATGGTACGTTGTAGGCGCGTTGACCGTCTCGATGTTCGTGGTATGGGGCGGCGGCGTAAATGCCGCCGCTGTGTTTCTGCCCCCCTTGATAAAGGCTTTCGGATGGAGCCGCGCGAAAGTATCAACGCTCGGCGCGGTAGCCGCGCTGGTCGCGGGAGTGAGCGGCCCGATCGTCGGATGGGTGCTGGACAGAATAGACGCGGGCAAGGTGATGATTGCCGGCATCGCCGTTGCCGCTTTCGGCTTCTTCGCGATGAGCCTCGCAGGCTCCTATTCAACCTTCATCTGGAGCAACGCGCTGATCGGGATCGGACTTACAGCCGGAACCGTCATTCCCACATCTTTGGTGGTCGCGAACTGGTTCGGCGCGCGTCGCGGAACTGCGCTCGGCATTGCTTTCGCGGGTTCGTCGCTCGGCGGGACTGGAATGACGGTCGTCGCGAGCCGGGCGATCATAAGCGGCGGATGGCGTGTCGGCTACGTTGCGATGGCGGTGCCGATGGTCGTGCTTGCGATTCCGCTCCTGTGGGCCGTCGTGCGCACCCATCCTCCGGATAAGGAAACGATGTCGCTCGAGGGCGTCACCGCGCCCGAAGTTCCCGGACTCGAAGTAGGTGAAGCGCTCAGAACGCGCTCGCTGTGGCTCATGTCCATCGTTCAGCTTCTATCGGCGTCGCTGACCTCCGGCGCGGGCGCGCACTTCGTCGCCTACCTGATCGGTCTCGGTTACAAGCCGGCGAGCGCGGCGGAAGTCTTCAGCGTGTTCTTCATTCTCGTGACGGTGGGAACCCTCGCGATCGGGCCGTTCGTGGATCGTATCGGCGCTCGGGTCGCGATGGGCGCGATGTTTTTCGCATGTGCCGTCGGTATGGTGTTCTTCCTGGGTGCCGCGAACCTGGGAGTATTGAGCGCATTCGTGCTCGTATACGGAACCGCGGTCGGCGCGATTGGCGTGCTTGGGCCTTTGGTGATCGTCGAGTCGCTGGGCGTGAAGCGGCTCGGTTCGCTTATGGGGATCACGGGAATTTTCGCGACGGCCGGGTTTGCTATCGGGCCGATTGTGACGGGCGCAATTTTTGACAAGACCGGCAGCTATACGATCGCGCTGTGGAGCTTCGTGGTGATGTCGATAGTTGCCGCCTTCGCGATTCTGGCCTGCCGCCCGCTCGACCATGAGATCGCCAGCCTCGCCCCGCAATCCAAGGCGGCGTAGGAACCGCGACTCACTCGATCTTGAGCACGCGGACTAGCGAGCGCGTTCTAATGTCCTCGCCCCGTCGGGGAGAGGACGGCGCGAAGCGCCAGGTGAGGGTCAGTTCTCAGCGCGTCGCGAATAGCGACGCGCGATTCTAGTAGTCGCGCGCGAAAGATGCGCGCTGCAAAATGACCCTCACCCAGAGCGAAAAAGACGCTCTGACCTCTCCCTGTCCGGGCGAGGTTCTGCGAAGGCCAACTCAGCCGGAATGATGTGCTGCGCGTGAGCCTAATCGCTCCCCATGTACTGGGGGTGAAGCGTCAGGACCTGAGAC
>DASPQU010000491.1:0-6572 GCA_035624805.1 Binataceae bacterium (SeqCode)
GCTCAACCGTGAAGCTTAGCTTGCGCAGGACCAGTTCGCCGGGACGATATTCGAAGCTGACGTTCTCGAATACGATCGATCCGCGCGGATTCGCAATCCGCGTCGGCGCGAGCGGGCTTTGGATCGCAGGCACTTCGACCATCAGGGCCTCGATTCGTTCCACCGAGGTCAGCGCGGATTGCAGCGCCGTGTACTTGGTCGAGATCTCGCGCAGCGGCATGAAGAACATCTTAAGATACTCGACAAACGCGACCAGCGTCCCGAGTCCGATGATGTTTCGAATTGTTTGTCCACCACCGACCCAGAGCACAATTGCGACGGTAAACGAGCTGAGCGCTTCGACTGCAGAAAAGAGCCCGGCCTCATAGATGTTCGACATCATCTGCGCGTCGCGGCTGCGCATGTTGAGAACGTCGAACTCGCCGCGGCTGACTTCCTCGCGCGTGAAGAGCTGGATGACCGTCATCCCGCTTATCGCTTCGGATAGATAGGCGTTTATCGCGGCGAGGCGGTCGCGAATCTCGCGATAGACGACGCGCGCTCGCACGCGGAAGAAGTTGATGATCAGCAGCAACGGCGGGATCGTGCACAGCGCCCATAGCGCAAGCCGCGGCGACGAGCCGAAAAGGATCGTGATAATTCCCAAAAGCGTCAGCACGTCGTTGAACATCGTGAGCGAGCCGGCGGCGAACATCTCGCTTATCGAGTCGATGTCCGTTGTCATCCTGCTGACCAGCCGCCCCACCGGCGTGCGATCGAAGAACGCCATCGGCAGGCGCTCGACCTGCTTGAACAGCGCGAGACGCAGATCGGACAGGCTGTACTGCGCGAGCATGTTGGTCAGATAAAATTGCCCGTAGAACGAAGCGAATTCCGCAACGATCAGAATCAGGTAAAGTTCTCCAATTCCGACCAGGCCGTATCCTCCGCCGAGGCGGACCAGAATCGGTCCGAGCAATCGTTCCACCGGCGTCTGAAGCGCGCGCGATGAGGAAGTCGCCCGAGGCTTCGCGAGGAAAAGATCGATCGCGATCTTGATCACATAAGGCTGGGCAAGAGCGCACGCCGTGCTCAGCGGCATCAGGATGGCCGATATCCAAAAGAGGTTTTGGTAGGGACGGATGTATGTCCACACGAATTTCAGCAGGCGGATATCGACGCCGCGCCCTTGCGATGTGCTCTCGTCGTTCATCGATCAGTAGCCGGCCAGTTCCTCTTCCAGGAGTTGGCGATGGAACAGCTCGGCGTAAATCCCGTGCAAAGCCATCAGCTCTTCATGCGTCCCGCGCTCTGCGATTCGACCCTCGTCGAGCACGATTATTTCGTCAGCATCGCGGACCGTGGACGCTCGATGCGCCACGACGATCGTGGTGCGCCCGCGCACGCTCTCTTCGAGACTGCGCAGGACGCCCTTTTCCGTTTCGGTGTCGACGCTTGAAAGCGCGTCATCAAGGACGACGATCGCAGGGTCGTAGGCGAGCAATCGCGCGATCGTGACGCGCTGCTTCTGCCCGCCCGACAGCGCCATCCCGCGCTCGCCGACTACCGTGTCAAATCCGTGAGGCAGCGTCGCAAGATCGGCTTGCAGGCCTGCTATCCGTGCGGCGCTTTCGATCTCGTCCATCGTGGCCGCGGGGCGTCCGAATGCGATATTGCGTGCGAGCGTTTCCGAGAAGAGCAGGGGATCCTGCGGGACGAGGCCGATCGTGCGCCTGAGCGCGCTCAGCGGAATCTCGCGGATATCGCGGCCATCCAGCAGGACACGTCCTTCAGTCGGCTCGATCAGGCGGGCGAGCAATCGCACCATCGTCGATTTCCCCGAACCCGTGCGTCCGACGATGGCGAGCTTCTCTCCCGCGCGCACTTTGACGCTGATATCGCGAAGCGCGTAGTGAGCGCGATCCGGAGAGTGACCGTTGGCGGCGAAATAGTCGAACGAAACGTGATCCCATTCGATTGCGCCTGTAACCTCGACCTTGGCCGCTTCGATTTCCGCGCCTGCCGGGGGCGTCGCGTTGAAAATCTCGTCGAGTCGTTTCATCGCGGCTTTGCCGCGCTGATAGATCGACAGCATCCACCCTATGGACGTCGTCGGCCAGGCAAGTTGTCCGAGATACCCGAAGAACGCGACCAGGTCGCCGATCGAGATTGTTCCGCTTCTCACCAGCGAACCGCCGTAAACGAGAACGATCATGGTCGAGCATCTTGCGGCGACGCCTATCATCGGAAGCAGTGCGCCGCGCACTCGAGCAAGCGCAATTCCCTGCTCGTTGTATTGATCGTTCAGGCCCCGGAAGCGACCGGCGTCGTGCTCCTCGATCGTGTATGCCTTGACCACGTGAATGCCGGAGAGGCTCTCCTGCACCTTCGCGCCGAGCGCGCCGAGACCCTCCTGAACACGAAGGCTGCGCTCCATCAGCGAGCGTGTCAGCCGTCGGATGCAGGCGAAGAGGATTACGTAAGGCGCCAGCGATGCGAAGGTCAGGCGCGCGTTGAGCGAGAGCATAAAGATGAGGGCGAACAGATAAATCGCGGGCGAATTCGAGAAGGTCAGCACGCCCATCCCGACCAGCATCCGAATTGCAGTGAGATCGTTGACCATCCGCGACATCAGGTCGCCCGTGCGCAGCCGCTGATAAAAGTCGGGGCCGAGGCGGACGAGCTGCGCGAATAGATCGTTGCGCAGTTCGTATTCGATATCGCGGCCGGTGTTGAAGATGACGAAGCGCGAGAACCATCGCACGACGCCGTTGACAAGGGCGACGACCGCGAGCATCTCCGCGTAAAACGTAAGATCGCTCATGCGGTGCGCCTGCACGGCGTTGAGCGAATCGCGCACCAGCAGCGGAATGAGCATCGCGAGCGTTGCGGTCGTCAGCGTGCAGGCGATTCCAAACGCATAGCCCCGCCAATGGCGGCGCATATAGACGAACAGGCGTTTCATTGTGCAACGACTACGTTACCAGCTATGCGCGCGATTTGAAGGGACCGGGATCGCTTGCGTGGCGATAATGTATGCTTCCCCTCCGCCTCCTAACGGCAAACTGTGAGGTGAGGGCGGCAGTCCGATTGCGCGGACCGCTGTTGCAGCTGAGCCGCGGAGACTTCGATACGGTCTATGCAGCGCGAGCCAGCGGCTCGGCAGGACGAAATCGGATCGGCATGTGCTTGATGCCGGCGACGAAGTTTGAGCGCAGCCGCTCCACAGGCCCCGCCAGTTCGATATCACGCATCCTGCGGATAACCTCGTCGATCATCACGCGCAATTCCAAACGCGCGAGGTTGGCCCCGACGCAGAAATGTTCGCCATGGCCGAACGCAAGATGATCGTTGGGCGAGCGCGAGATATCGAAGACGTCGGGATTGGAGAACGCACTCTCGTCGCGATTTGCGGATGCGTTCCAAAGGACGACAGGGTCGCCGGCTTTGATCGTCTGGCCGTTCAGAACGATTTCCTGCTTCGCGGTACGCATCACATGGGTTACCGGACTCGTCCAGCGCAGAAATTCCTCGATCGCGGTGGGCGTAACGTCAGGGTCGGCCTTCAATTTCGCGAATTGCGCAGGATGCTGGATAAGCGCGAGCAGTCCGCCCGAGGTCGCATTGCGCGTGGTTTCCTGTCCGCCAACGATAAACAGAAAGCAGTTGAACAATATTTCGAGATCGCTGAGAGGCGCTCCCCCGACCTCGCCGTGAATCAGCGCACTGATAAGATCGCTGCCCTCCTGCCGGCGCCGCTCAGCGATAACTTTTGAGAAGTAGCTGAACACCTCGGCTTGCGCGGCCATCCCGGTTTCCTGCGCGCTGCGACCCTGCTGATACTCGGGATCGTCGGTTCCGATCGACATGTTGCCCAGGTTGAACATCATCTCCCAATGCTCGCGCGGGATGTTCATCATCTCGCATATGACCGCGGTCGGGAGCTTCGCAGCGACATCGACCACGAAATCGCATTCGCCGCGCGCGATCACGCCGTCGATAATATCGATCGCGATACGCCGGATATTGGGCTCGTAAGTGTCAACCGCGCGCGGAGTGAGCCGGCGGTTGATCAGGGAACGCATCTGGCCGTGGCGTGGCGGGTCGCTCATGATCATCATCTGACCCATGCCGCCCGCGGTCTCCGCCATCGGCATCGAGAGCATGT
Source organism: Binataceae bacterium (SeqCode) (assembly GCA_035624805.1). Taxonomy (GTDB): domain Bacteria; phylum Desulfobacterota; class Binatia; order Binatales; family Binataceae; genus DASPQU01. Next base: position 4,148 of record DASPQU010000491.1, read on the forward strand.
TCAGCGCGATTCCCCGCTCGGAGCTGTAAACCGTCGGATTGTGATAGACGCCGAGTACATCCGCGTAGCGGGTGACGGCCCAGAATCCGCGCCTTCCGCGCTTCTCATGCCAGAAGACGGGCGCTTCGCGGCGAAGCGTTCTCCACGCTTCGTGAGGATCTCCGGTAAGAAAGAAATCAAGATCGGTGAGGTCGATTTCGCTTAATTTCATCCGCGTCCTCCGCAAGAGACGGTAATGTCCGACATAAGGCGGGATAATATTCGATTTTCGTGCCGCAACCAAAGAGTCAATCGATGGCTGTTCGGCTTATTGCGGCTCCGACGAATATAGCCGCATGTCGACTCCGGATACGTCGATTTTGCGCATCGACGGGTACTTGCGTCCGAAAGCTCCAAGCACCGCTTCGGCATCGCGATTGACCGCCGGAATTCCGTTCCAGCATCGCGAGATCACCCAGGCGCGCGAAGCCGACAGATTGGGGACGAGATGGGCCGCGGCATCCTGGGCCGATACGTACTTGGTGTGCAGAAATGCGGGGTCGCCGATTGGATTCGTGGTCGGATAGGAGACCTGCTCGGGGGGCTTAAGGCCGAGTTGCTCGGTGTAGTAGTCGAAAGAGAATTTCGCATACGGAGGGAAGAACGCGACGGCGTCACCCGGGCGGGCGTTCGCCGCCAGATAACGAGTTGCGCTGCGCCAATCGTCTTTCTGCGGCGTCCAAAACCATGTGTATTGTTGTCTCAGTACGAGAACGATGAAGGCGACAGCGAGGCCGTAGAGAGCCGGGCGCCATCGGATCTGCACGATTCCCGCCGCGGCAAGCACCGCGGCCGAAGGCACGCATTCGAGCAGATAGCGCGCCTGGAGCATCGGACGCACCTCGGAGATCGCGAGCGTCAGGACTACCGGAGAGATAGCGCCGGAAAGCGCCGCGAAGTATCCCAGAGACGCGCCGGCGGAGCTTTGCGGTTCAGACAGACCAAACATCGCGACGACCGCCAAAGCGCATGCGATCGTCCACAGGACCGCGAGTATCACGCCCGCGTTTCCGTTCAGGCCGCCTGAGATCCTGACGATCGTGTGACCGATCTCTTCGAGGGTCGTTGGAGGCATCCAGTCCGCACGATTCACAGTGTTCGGAGACATGAAAAACAACACGATCGGCAGCCACGCGACGCCGATCGCAAGACAGGTCAGGGTCAGACGGCGCGCGATTTGCCGCGTCATGTGGCGCGCCGCAACTAATGCCGCGATCTGAGACGGAACAATCAGCACGCCAAAGAAATGGGTATAGCCTGCCAGCGCGGCGACGACTGCGTATCGCAGCCAGTTGCGTGGCGTATCGCGCTGGACAGCATCCAGGAACGATAGCCACGACAGCGCGCTGAGGAACATCAGCATGCTGTAAGAGCGAGCCTCCTGTGAGTAGGCGATGCTCGAGGGACTCAGCGCGAGAATAGTTGCGCCAACGATTGCGACGCGCCGGTCAAACAGCCGCAGGCCGAGTCGGTAGACAAGGGCGACAGTCGCCACGCCAAAAATCACCGATGGCATACGAATCATCGCCTCGCTCGTTCCCAGCCGCGCCCACGGGTAGAGCAGGATGTCGTAAGCGGCCATGAACGGCTCGACTCGAAGCAATCGCACGAAATCGCCCAGCGGCTGGACGATCAGTTTCGCGGTGAAGCCCTCGTCCAGCCAAAAGCTTTGGAATGTGACGTGAAAGAGCCTTAGCGCAGCGGCAACGAGGAGGATGACGCCGAGCGCGATTTTGTCCCGAGACGAGGATTCGGAAGGGCCGTGGTTCATCGCGTGGGATGCGCCTCCTGCCATCCGTCGAACAGCATGATTCCTGGGCCGAACATACTGTCAATGTGCCGCGACTGAAGGACGCGCTCAACCCTTGGGAAGACGCAGGACCTGTTCGCCGATGTCCGCGCGAAACTTTTCCTGTTCGCGTGTGTAATTGAAATCCATCGCCGCGCGCCGAGCAGTTTCGATCACGTCAGAATGTGCCGCGATCGCGGCGGCATTGCAAAGGCCGCTGGAGAGCGAGAGCAACAAGCAGGCAGCTTGCATCTGCCAAACGGTTGGGATTAGGAAACCGAAATCGTGAAAGCTCCTGACTACACTGCGAGATGGCGCGATCGGGGCTATGTGGATCGGTACGTGCGGTTCACTCGGCCGGTCCGCTTTGACGGCGCGAAGTGGGCGGAGACACTCTGCGTGGGCAGCAATGACACTGTCGTCGATCTCGGATGCGGCGAGGGCAAACTGCTGCTCGCGCTCGCGCCGTATATCAGGCGCGGCATCGGAATCGACGTCTCCGCGCCTGCGATAGGGTACGCGCAACGCAACCTTGCCGACTCCGGCGCGGAAAACGTTGAGTTCATCGAATGCGACTTTCGAGAGTTGGCTCTTCCT
>DASPQU010000492.1:0-7146 GCA_035624805.1 Binataceae bacterium (SeqCode)
GTAGTCCGAGCATGAAATCGTGCAGGCCGCCGGAGATCACCTCGGATGCCGACGCATCGCGCAGGTCGGTGCCGAGTGCGTCGGCGGCCCTGGTGACTTCCTCGCTTTCGCCGTCGTCGGCTATTCGCGCCAGCGACTCTCTTATGCGATCGGAACTGAAGCGGACCGATCGCGGAAAGGTCCGGTCGAAGAGCAGAATTTCCACAACGCGATCGATTTGCATCGCGTTTCCATAGTTGCGACGAAACGCTTCCAGAGCCGACGCGCTGCGCAGAAGCGCGGTCCATTGGCGCAAATCGATCGCTCCTCCAACGTCCTCAACTCTCGGCAAAAGATAGTGATACTTGACATCGAGCAGCCGGGCGAGGTTGTCGATGCGCTCGATCATCGTGCCTATCTGCATGAAATCGTACAGCTCGTCGCGCGGCAGCGTGCTCGAAATTATCCCGATGAGCGTGTAGAAGCGGTCGCGAAGCTCGGTAAAAAACGAATTCATCCCGCGCGCGGCCAGCGATTGCGCCGACCAGCTGAGCGAATCGAGATACAAACGATTCAGCTCCAGCCATAGCTCGGACGAAATCAGATGGCGCAGCGGACCGAGATCGGCGCGCGCCCATTCGATGCATTTGCGAATCGACGACGGGCTGTCGCGATCGAAGGTGAAGAACGCGATCACCGAAGTCTCGTCGGCCTTGCTGTACTTCGCGCCGAAGGGCTCCATCTCACCCATGATCCGCACCAGCGGTTCCCACGGGTCAGCCTCGCGCGGCGGACCTTCAAGCAGCAGACGATAGTTTACGTCGACCAGCCTGGCCCTCCATTGCGCCCGCTCCAGATATCGGGCCGTCCAGAATAGATCGCCCGCGATGCGTCTCAGCACGGCTCTTCCAGCACCCAGGTGTCTTTGCTGCCTCCACCCTGCGACGAATTGACGACCATCGATCCCTCGCGCAAAGCCACGCGAGTGAGCCCTCCGGCGAGCACGCGAGGCTTGTTACCAAGCAAGACGAACGGACGCAGATCGACGTGGCGCGGCGCGAGGGCGAGCGAACCGTTGCGATCGTTGGCCAACGTCGGATGGACAGACAGCGCGACGACCGGTTGTGCGATGAACCCGGCGGGATCGCGTTCGATCTGCTCGCGCGTGCGTTTCAGTTCGTGTTCGGTTGCGCGCGGCCCGATAACAACGCCGTAGCCGCCCGATGCGCCGGTTGGCTTTACGACGTAACGCTCGAGGTTGCGCAGGACCGTATGCCTGACATCGGGATCTCGCAGCAGGTAAGTCTCGACGATCGGGAGCAGGGGCTCTTCGCCCAGGTAGTAGCGGACCATCGCGGGAGTGTACGCGAACACCGCCTTGTCGTCGGCAACGCCCGTGCCGAATGCGTTCGCGAGGCCGAGATTTCCCGAGCGGACCGCGGCGGTAAGACCCGCGACGCCGAGCAATGAGTCGGGCCGGAACACGACGGGATCGAGAAAATCGTCGTCGACGCGCCGGTAAAGCACATGGATACGCTTGAGCCCGCGCGTCGTCCTCATGAACAGCTTGTGATCCTCGCAAACCAGGTCGCGCCCTTCGACGAGCTCGATACCCATCTGCTGCGAGAGGAAGACATGCTCGAAAAACGCGGAGTTGTACGGTCCGGGAGTAAGGAGTGCGACCGTAGGATTGGAGATCCCTCCGGGCGCAAGTTCGCAAAGACTCGCGAGAAGGTCGGCCGCGTAATTCTCGACGCTGCGCACGCGAAGCGCGCGGATCAATTCCGGCATCAGCCGCGTCATGATCACGCGATTCTCGACCACGTAGGACACGCCCGACGGCGTCCGCACGTTGTCTTCCAGAACGTAGAATCGATCGTCGGCCCCGCGCACCACGTCGATTCCGGCGACCGTAACGTAAACGCCCAACGAAGGCTTGATCCCGGCGGCGGCGACGCGAAACTGCGGAGAACCGATAATCAAGTCACGCGGGACGATGCCTTCCTTCAGGATGGTTCCCTCGCTGTAGATGTCCGCTAGAAACGCGTTGATCGCCTTGACGCGCTGGATAAGGCCCGCTTCGAGGGTAGCCCATCGCGCGGCGCTGATGATTCTCGGAACCGGGTCGAACGGGAATATCCGCTCGCTTCCCGCGTCCTCTCCATAAACGTTGAAGGTGACGCCCATTTCGAGAAACATCCGATGCGCCCGCTCGCAAAGCTCGGCGAGACGCCCCGGTTGCATCGCGAGCAGATAGGCTGCGACTCGCGCCGACTCGGGACGCGGCCTCCCGTCAGCGGCGAACATTTCATTAATCGGGAGTTCGCTGACGCTGATTGCCCGCAAATCCGGCATCGAGTTGCCCGCCACTTGAGCATCCATATGTTGCTTGCTCCCAAACCCTGCAATTGTCGCGCGACCCAGTTTTCTCGCGCGCACTGTAGAGCAAGACGGATGCCTCGACGGTCGAGCTGAGGAGCAACGTATCGGGCCAAAACGAACACGGACCGACCATCAGGCCGATCCGTGTTACGAGTTTCGAAAGAGAACCTGCGACGGTTCAATCAGTAGGCGTAATAGGGGGGTGTGCCTCCGGGAGCACTTTGTCCCTGTATCGCGAAGAAGACCGTGCGATTGAAAAGGAATGGCACGCCCCAGTCAAAATAGCTCGCGACGCCCTCGTCCACGCCGATGTCATCGAAGGCGGCGTTCGTAGTCGTGTCCAGAGTTTGATAGCCCACTAGAGAAAAGTTCACCGTGCCGGTTGCGCCGTTTTGTCCGCGGTTTTGCGCGGACAGCGCGAGTGGATTCGTTGGGCCGTTCGGAGGGCAGAAGAAAACGCCACCGGGGCCGCAGTCGTTGGTCAACGAAGGATCGGCGAACACGAACACGTTGGTGCCGCTGTCGATGAAACTATTGTTCGTGTAGGGCGTACCTTTGTATACGGTAGAGATATTCCCCCCGCTATCCGTCGTATACACCGTAGCGCCGCCAAGTGCGTTGTTGGCTTGCGTGCCCACTCCGAGGAGCATCGTTCCCGACGCGGTCGGGGCGCCCGCCGCCGGAATCGACGGCAGTTGGAGAACGATACCGTTGTTGTCAAACGGAAGCGCGACGACCGGATTCTCGACTAGGATTGACGTCGCTGGCGAGACGATTTCCGTGCATGTGCTTCCCGAGCACGAGTAATACAGATCGCCGGGATCGTTGGGGAACAGCGAGGCGCCTAAAATTCCGTTAAATCCCGCCAGCCGCGAAGAGGGATCCAAAAGCGGGATTCCAGTGCACGACGACGGAATGGGCGCGAACGTCGTGTCGTTTACGACCTGAATGGGAACCGAAACCTGAGGCTCGCCGCCCATCTGAACGCCAGCCGTTCGCTCCGGCCCCCACATCAGAGAGCCGTCACCAAAAGTGATACAGGTGCCGACCGGGTTCCCCCCGGTGGTTACCGGGGTCAGGGTCACTCCAATTAGTACAGACGCAAAAATCCGCAATCCCGTTGATTGCGTATCTACCAGGACATCGGGGATCGTAACGCACGTCGAAGTTCCCGGCGTGCAGATGTTCACCGTCGTATAGGGCAAATTGAACTGGGGGTTAGTTCCTGGCACTGGTCCGAAATTGATCGCCAGCGGCATCACGTTGGCGCCCGGACTTGGAGTCGCGCTTGGTGTCGGTGTTGCGCTCGGAGTAGGTGTTGCCGTCGGTCCCGTCGGAGTCGCGCTTGGGGTTGGCGTTACCGTCGGCCCTGTTGGTGTCGCGGTTGGCGTCGGCCCCGTCGGAGTCGCACTCGGCGTCGGGGTCCGGGTCGGAACAAAAGTAGGCGTCGGAGTCTGGGTCACGCTGGGAGTTGGGGTGACGACGGAGATAAATCCACTCGTTGGACTGTTGCACCCCCAGGACCCGAGTGCCGCGAAAGCCAGGGGAAACAGGATCGCGCGAGCCCTCACTTGATTTCGTCCTCGCTCACTGCGGACGGAACCAGGGCGGGCACATACGCCCGTCCCCAGGTCTCGCGGGCCTGACCGGCTCGCTGCACTACGAGATCGGCGGTTTTCACCGATCCATAATGAAGGCTGCGCGGTCCTTTGGCCTTTGCGGCTTCATCAGTGTAGGTCCTGAAATACTTGCCCAAAAGCTGCGCGAGGTCCGGAGCATGAGGTCCGCGCCAGGCGACGCCGAATACGGTCCCATCCGGGGTGACGAACTCGCGCACGTCCACGCCATCTTCAGTGGTCATCGACTGCACGGTGTACGCGGACAATTCGTTGCTGACGACGGCAGCCTTCGCGCCCATCGCCACAGCATCGGATTGAACGGAATCGATGTGCTCACCCAATGCCGCCATCGCTTGCGCCGCCGGAATGACGAACGAAGCCATCGCAACGAAAAAAATCGCTTTTCGCGTCATCTTCATCTTTCGGATCGATGGGCGCAGCAATCATCCGCCCGTTGACTACTCCTCAGACGCGCCCATAAGGCAGCGGTTACGCCGAAAATCAGCGCCTCGCGATTGTTGCAGAGTCGAGCCACGGATAAAAGCATCTTTCGCCCGGTTCTGACTTGGGACTACCGCCCGCGCAATCGATCAAACACAATGCTGATCGCTGCGCGAACTGACAAATGGTTGAAATCGCCCGGCCCGCGAATCGCATCGAGGCGGATATCCGCGCGCTCCTGCATCGCAGGCGCCATCCCGAATCCCGTTCCGAACATCAGCATGATCGGATTTCCATCGCGCGATTCCATCCGGGAGCGCAGTTCGTGAAGGGGCGTTCCTCCGCGGGTCTGCGCCGAGGTATGTGCCAGCAGCGGACGACGACCGGCGATCTGCGTTGCGTCGTCGATGGCGGCGTCGAGATCGCTGACGATCGCAATTGTCTCCAGAGCTTCGCGCCTGCGCCCGTCGAAGCTGCGCCCGAAGTCGAAGCGCCAGTGATCGATTACCGTTCTGGCGAATTCGCGCTGCTCTGCGATTGGATGGACCACGTAGGCGCGCCGGATGTCATAGGTTCGTGCGGACCGGGCCAAATCGTGGATATCGAGGCTGGTGATCGCGGAAGTGACGACCCGGCCGTTGCGATCGAGCACCGGATGATGGATTAGCGCTGCGAAGAGTTCCGCCACGAGCTAGGGAGTCTTGCGGCGCGCAATGAGGTCGGGGCGGCGTTCTCGTGTGCGGCGCTCGGCCTCAGCCTTTCGCCATGCGCGAATCTTCGCATGGTCGCCGCTCAGCAGAATGTCGGGCACGCGGATGCCGCGAAATTCCTCGGGCCGTGTGTATTGCGGATATTCCAGAAGTCCTGCGCCGAACGATTCTTCCTCAAGCGATTCGGGATTGCCAAGGACTCCCGCGACCAGTCGCGCAACCGCTTCGATCACAACCATCGCCGGGATCTCTCCGCCGGAGAGCACATAGTCGCCGATCGAAATCTCTTCGTCGACCATCGAGCGGACGCGCTCGTCGATTCCTTCGTATCGTCCCGCAACGAGGAGCAGGCCGGGCTTGGCCGAGAGTTCACGCGCACGCTCCTGATTAAACAAGCGCCCCTGCGGAGTCATCAGGATACGATGAAGCTGCGGACGCTCAGCCATCACGGCGTCGATCGCCGCACCGATCGGTTCCGGACGCATCACCATCCCGCTTCCGCCCCCGTACGGAGCATCGTCGACCTGTTTGTAGCTTCCCAAGCCGAAAGGTCGCAGCGGATGGGCCTGGACCGTGACAAGTCCGCGTTCGATTGCCCTTCCGATCACTCCCGATTTGAACTGGGCATCGAACATCTCCGGGAAAAGCGTGATTACGTGAAACTCCATCGCAACGTCTCAATCTAGCCTGCGATAAGTACTGCTCGCGAGGGGGTCGATCAGGGGGGCAGGAGTACCCGCCCATTCCGTTGCCGAGCGCAACCTCGTCCGAAAAAGCTTGCAGGGCTGGTTTGCGCGATGATACTTACGGCTAGCGTCAAATTTCACCGGGATAAAGGATAATGGGAAGGACATTCGGCCGCATCATCTCCGCTGCTCTTGTACTTGCGCTTACCGCGCCGGTTCGCTCGTTTGCTCAGAACGCCGCGCCATCGTCGGCGCCCGCCGATCAAAGCGCCGGCGCCGCGAAGGATCCCGCTCTGCAGGAAGCGGCGAAGAAGGTTTTCAAGGCGATCGCTGACAACAACGTTGATGCGGTCCGCGGATACAGCGAAGCAAAATACCGCAAGAAACTGAATAACGACTCGCTCCGGCCTGCCGCAAAGGGCCCCAAGCTCAGCGCCGCGTTTGACGGCAACGTCAAGGTGATTCGCGAGGACGGCAAACACGCTGTCGTTGCCGCCAATATCTTCAAGCCCGATTCTTCGGATATCCCGCCTGCCGAGGTGAGCACGGTTAAGGTTTTTATGGAAAAGACCAAGGCCGGATGGCTCGTTGACGCTCCTGATAAGAAGGAAGCCCAGGACGACGCGAATACGGGAGGATGGTATCATCCGGGGTCGTTCACGCTCTGCCCGAACAAAGGACTGGTTTTCGAGCCCAATCACTTCAGCGCCAACACGAGCTGCGAATCGACGGCGGCTTGCGAAAAACTCTGATTGACCGAGAAACGCTGAGCGGCGCCGGATATTCGTCCGGCGTCGCTCTGTTTTTTTAATCCAACAAGCCGGGAACGGCCTCGATTGTGACGCGACGCGCGTCGACGTCGATGCTTTTCACGACATCCGCGATCACGGGGACGAGAACTTCGCGGTGTCCGTCGCGAACCACGAACACATCGTTTGCTCCGGTCGAGAAGACCTCTTCGATAGTCCCGACAGGAGAGCCGTCGCCGAGTACGACTGAGCATCCGACGACCTGGTAGTGGTAGAACTCGTTCGCCTGCGCCGGAGGGAGGTCGGTCTTGGCGATAAAAACCTCCGCGCCACGCAAAGATTCTGCCTGGTTCGCGTTGGTAACGCCTTCGAGTTCGAGACGAACGCCGCGGCCCAGAGCTGCCGCGCTGAACACTTTGTACTCGGTCGGGTTGTCGCCCGGCGAAGCGATCAAGATGCGTCCGATTTCTTCCAGCAGCGCCGCGTCAGGATTGTCGGAATGCATCCTGAGCGCGCCGCGCAGACCGTGAACGCCGGTGATGACGCCGACGCCGATCAGATCGGGGGACCGCGGAGATGC
>DASPQU010000493.1:0-3057 GCA_035624805.1 Binataceae bacterium (SeqCode)
TCTCGCCGTGCGGCAGCAGGCGGAATCGCTTGCCGCCCCATACAACGGTGTTGCCCGCGATACTTGCGAACCAGATCCCCGTCATCACGAGGTCCTTGAACAGGACGAGCCACCAATCGCGCATCCGCGCCGGCAGTCGAAGCACCTTGCTTGTAATCACCGAGGACATCGCGACTCGGACCGCTACTGTCGCTGCCAATACGATCATAGCCGGGAGGCTGAACGCACTGGCGATCGTGTAAAGGATCGCCCAGAAGAAGCCATGGATGATAATCGCGGCGATGCTCTCCGGACGCACCGTGCGATAGGTACGCGCCCATCTTAGCTGATGGGTCCAGAAATCGGAGAACGTCTGCTCTTCGCACATGACGGTGACGATCGAGCTCGACAGCGCGACTTTCCATCCTTTGTCGGCGACTTTGCGACCCAGGTAAAAGTCGTCCGCGAGCAGATTCCTGAGTGCAGCGAATCCGCCGATCGCCTCAAGCGCCTCGCGACGGACCGCGATCGTTGCGCCGAGCGCATGACGCATCGGCTCGACAGCTTCGGACAGAATAATCTGCGGCACAAAGTCGGTGTTGATGAACAGAGACTCCATCCGTGCCGCGATCGATTCTTCCGCAATCCCGCGATAAACACAGGTGACGACGCCAAGCTTTTCATCCGCGGCCAGCTCTCCGACGAGTCGGCGCAGGAGATCGGGCTCGACCGATACGTCAGCGTCGCTAAGCACGAATATCGAGGTCTTGTCTGACGCCCGCTGCGCCATACGGATCAGCTTCGCAACCTTGTGATTGGAGCAGTCAGGTTCTTCTCCGACGCTCACTGCGATTTGTGCGAATTGATAGGGCGCGCGCAGGCCGACGGGAACTTCGATTGCGCGATCGTCGTAGCTGGTCACGCCGAAAATGTACTCGACGCGCGGATAGGCGATTTCCAGATGGCTTACGAGATTTCTGATCAGGCGCTCCGACCATCCTGACAGCGGTTTCAGAAACGCGACGCGCGGAGCAATTTTTGGAAGCGGGGGCGCAGGCTCGCGTGCCCTGCGGGCAAAGCGCAGCGCGGTCAGCGTGGCGCAGACGTAGTAAAAGAGCGATGCGGCCACGCAGGCGCCCGTAACAACGCGAACGATATGAGCGATTGTCATGCCCGGATGGCGTCGTTCGAGTGCACGCGGTTCGAGGCGCCCGTGCAGGCGCTCTGGATTATTGCCTGATCGTCAAGCGGTCGCGTGCTGGCTGTCGGTGCGAAGCTGCTGGCGCCGCTGACGCATCGTTGACAGGAACTGCCTGCCCTCTTTGAGCAGCCGCTTGCATTCCTCAGCCGAGGTCACCATCTTGCGGACCGACTTCAGGATGTAGCGCGGACGGAAGTAGAAGCTGCGATAGAAGCGCTCGACCGCTCCGTAAATCTCGTCGTTGGTCAGACCCGGATAGGTGATCGTGCACTTCTGATAGCCCGATTCGTCGAGCAGCGGGTCGACAGCGAGATAACCGTTCGCCGTTACGTACTCAAACAGTTCGGTTCCCGGATACGGCGAAGCGAGCGAAACCTGGACTGTCTCGCAATCCATCTCGCGCGCGAAACGGATCGATTCCTCGATCGTTTCCTTGTTCTCGCCGGGCAGTCCCAGGATAAACGTGCCGTGAATCAGAATCCCGACGTCGTGACAATCGCGCGTGAAGCGGCGCGCGCGGTCCAGTCCGACACCCTTTTTGATGTTCTTGAGAATTTGCGCGTTGCCGCTCTCATAGCCGACGACGAACAATCTCAGGCCGCCGTCCTTCATGATCTTGAGCGTTTCGTAATCGACATTCGCACGCGAATTGGTTGACCACGTGATCCCGAGAGGTTTGAGCAGCTGCGCGATTCTGCGCGCCCGCGCGGGATCGGCGGTGAAGGTGTCGTCGTCGAAAAACAGTTCCTTCATCCTGGGAAATTTGCGCTTGAGGTCTTTCACTTCTTCGAGCACGTTTTCCGGGCTGCGGACGCGATACTTGTGACCCTGCGTGACCTGCGGCCACAGGCAGAACGTGCACTTCGCAGGACATCCGCGCCCCGTATACATCGATACGTACGGATACTGGCAGTACGGGCTGTTGTACTTGAGATAGTCGAGATTCTTCTCGTAGACCTCGGACACGAAAGGCAGCTTGTCGAGTTCGTCGTCGCTCAGAATCGGACGGTCGGGATTGTGATGGATCACGCCGTTGCGTCGATAGCTGATTCCCCCGATTTGCGCCCAATCCATTCCGCGCGCGACTTCGACCATCGAATGGTCGAATTCCTTGCGTCCGGCGATATCAACCGCCTTTCCCAGCTTGAGAACTTCTTCGGGGCGCGCAGTCGGATGGCCGCCAACGAACGCAATCGTGCAGTTCGGATTCGCGTCCTTGATCGCCTCGGCCGTGCGCATATCCATCATCAGCGACGGCGTCGAGGTGTGGATCACGACGAAATCGTAGTTTTTCGCCTCGTCAATCGTTTTCTTGAAGTCGTAACCATGGGGCGGCGCGTCCAGCAGGCGCGCTCCGGGGATCATACCGGCGGGATAGGCGAGCCAGGTCGGGTACCAGAATGACCAGACCTCGCGCGTAGCCTGATATCGGGAACCTGCTCCGCCGTCGAAATCGTCGTAGGAAGGCGGATTCAGGAACATTGTTTTCATAACATCCATGTAATCACCGGTGCCGGACGCCTGTCCGATTGGTTAGCAGAACAATATATAAATCTGGACCGCGCCGGGCAAGTTTCGGGAAAACTTTAGTAATTCAGCCGACTTTTGCACTCGACGTTTCACGTGAAACGTTTGTTTCACTGATTTTCGCGCGCTCCGATGTCGCGCGAGCCTATGGCGCCGGCGATCCGACGTTTCACGTGAAACATCGACGCCGAATTTCCGCCCAAACGGCAGGAGCCCGGTGGGACAGGCGTCCCTGCCTCTCCAATTATGATCTATAGGCACTTCTCGCCGCTTCCTTGGTAATTTTCTCCGTTGCTTCCGCCCGAATCGAGGGCAGATCAGTGGTCAAAAACGCGATAGCTCCTGTCAGC
>DASPQU010000494.1:0-4450 GCA_035624805.1 Binataceae bacterium (SeqCode)
CAACCTCGAAACAGCACTGATCGATTGCCGGTCCGAGGGCTGCCTGAATCCGGTCGCGCGACGCACCCGCCGAAACCATCGCATCGACAGATTTCTCGACGATGCCGGCGATTACCCCGCGCCATCCCGCATGGACGGCGCCCGCGACCCGCGCATGGCGATCGATCATCAGAATCGGAACACAATCAGCCGTGAGTATTCCCAGCATCACGCCTGGCTCCGAGGTGACCATCGCGTCGCCTTCGAGGATCGATTTTCCGAAATCGCGCGACATCCGATGCACGATGTTGCCGTGCACCTGACGAACGCGCGCGATGCGGAAATCCTTTCCGAATGCGGAACGCGCTGCGTTCCAGTTCGCAGCAACAGCACCTGGGTCATCGCCGACCGCGTGCGAGAGGTTCAGCTCCGCAAAGGCTCCGGCGCTCACGCCGCCACGACGGCCAAAGAAGCCTGCAGTTACGCCTTCGAAATTCCACGGGACGACGGTCGGCGGCGGCGAAATCGGGCGCGAGTGGAAAGATGTGTTCACAGACGCTGTTCGAGCCTCGAAGGATATCCTATACTTTTAATCTTTGGAATTTGCCTTTTGGGTGTCCTATGAACGGTTACGAATATCTGGTCCGCCGCAATCGCCTGATAATGGAACTGGAAGACGCCTTGGCCAAGCTCAAGGATCTTCCCGCCGAGGAACGTAGCCGCCATACGGCGCGTCTGCAGATGGAGTTCGATCGCAAACTTGCAGCGACGTACGAAGAAGTCGCCTCGGAGTATCCGGGCGAGCGATGCGTCAAGGCGCGCCCGATTCAGGATCCCCGTTGAGCAAGGGACGATAAGCGGCGGTAAGCTTGGACGGACCCGTTATCATCCGCGGCGCTCGCACGCACAACCTCAAAAACGTCTCGCTCGAAATACCGCGCGAAAAACTTACGGTCGTAACAGGAGTCTCAGGCTCCGGAAAATCCAGCCTCGTCTTCGATACCCTGTACGCCGAGGGGCAGCGTCGCTATGTGCAAAGCCTCTCGACGTACGCACGCCTGTTCCTGGAACGGATGGACAGGCCTGACGTCGATGCCATCACCAATATACCGCCCGCGCTGGCGCTGAGTCAGAAAAACACCATCAAGAATGCCCGCTCGACAGTGGGGACCGTCACCGAGATCAGCGATTACATGCGGCTTCTTTACGCGACGGTGGGCGTCACCCGTTGTCCGCGGTGCAAAATCGACGTCGTGCGCGATCGCGTCGAGAGCGCTGCGGCGCGGGTTTCATCCGCTGCAGGCAACTGGATTTTCCTGGCGCCATTCGATCGGGGTTCGCGTTCTCCGTTGGACGCTGCGAACTGGCTCGTCGAGAACGGATACCATCGGATTTGGCGCGACGGCGCGATCGCCGATCCCGCAGAGTTCGCCACGCATGCGATGACCAATGGCGCGGCGTCGGCGCCATGGATGGTCGTGATCGATCGAATCGCGCTCAATGCGGACGACACCCCGGAGCGTGTACGCGAGGCGCTGGAAAAGGCGTTTCACCTCGGCGCGGGACGTGCGCGTGCGATACGAATCGAACGGCGCGACGGCTCATCCATAGAACTGGAAGGAATCGATCTCGATCGGCGCTTCAACTGTTCGCGCTGCCATACTACGTTTCCGGAACCGACGCCCGCCCTCTTTTCGCCCAACAGCCCTATCGGTGCGTGCCCTGAATGCGAAGGCTTCGGACGTACGGTCGAGCTCGACCTCGAAAAGGTCATCCCGAATCCCAACCTGTCGCTGCGCCAGGGAATGGTCGCGCCGTGGCGAACGCCGGCGTATCGCGAGATGAACGAGTGGATGCTGAAGCTTGCGCGCCGTCGCAAGGTTCGCGCGACCGTGTCGTTCCGCGAGATGACCGACGAGGAGCGCCATTGGCTGATTGAGGGCGAGCCTCGCGACGGTCATGAACGCCGATGGGACGAGAATCGATGGCCGGGCGTGCGCGGGTTCTTCCGATGGCTTGAAGGACGACGCTACAAGACGCACGTCCGTATTCTTCTCGCGAAGTATCGCCGATTCGTCCCGTGCCCCGGATGCGGCGGCAGCAAGCTGAAGGCGGAAGCGCTCAATGTGACTATTGCCGGAAAGACGATTGCCGACGCGGGCAGGCTTTCGATCGGCGAGTTGAGCGATTGGATTGCCGCCATCGAAAACATCGACGGAAATGCAGCCCGAACGACCTCTATTGTTCGCGAGCTTCGCAACCGTATCGGCTATCTCAAAGAGGTTGGCCTCGGATATCTCACGCTCGAACGTCAGGCGCGTACGCTTTCCGGCGGCGAAGCGCAGCGAATCCATCTTGCGAGCGCGCTTGGAAATCTGCTCGTCGGAACGTTGTACGCGCTCGACGAGCCTACCGTCGGACTTCACTCGTCCGATGCGCGCCGCCTGCTGGGCGTGCTGCGCCATCTGCGCGATCTCGGTAACACGCTGGTCGTCGTCGAGCACGATCCTGCGATGATCGACGGCGCCGACCATATCGTCGAACTTGGACCTGACGGCGGCAGCGAAGGCGGCGAACTTATATACGCAGGTCCTCCGGAGCGCAGCGCGATTCGTAGCGCGATCGGGTCTGCGGGGCGCGTCCTGGTGATGCGCGCGCTCCAGCGCGAACGCCGCTTTGGAAAAAGCGATCCAGCGATTCGCATCAAGGGCGCACGCGAGCACAATCTGAAGGGAATCGACGTTGCTATTCCGCTCGGACGGATGACCTGCATCACCGGTGTGTCCGGCTCCGGAAAATCGACGCTGGTCGAGAGTGTTCTATACAACGGCTTTCTGCGGCGGCGCGGCGAAGCCGTCGAAACCGGCGCATGCGATCGAATTGATGGACTCGAATCGGTTTCAGATGTCGTCCACATGGGACAGGAACTGCCTGCGCGCTCGATGCGCTCGAATCCCGCGACTTATCTCAAGATCTACGACGAAATCCGGAAGCTTTTCGCGAGCACGCCCGAGGCGCGACGGCTTGGAATCACATCGCGCGATTTTTCCTTCAACGTAACCGGCGGGCGATGCGAGCGATGCGCAGGGACGGGAACCGTTACGATCGAGATGCATTTCATGGCCGATCTCGAAGTGCGATGCGACGCGTGCGACGGTCGCAGGTTCCAGAGCCACGTCCTCGCGATCCGCTATCAGAAGCTGAACATCGACGAAGTGCTCGAACTCACTGCGCAACAGGCGCTCAAATTCTTCGCCGGGCATCAAGGGATCGTGAGGCGACTCGATGCGTTGTGCGCGGTCGGCTTGCGATACCTGCGCCTCGGGCAGACCACCTCGACGCTCTCCGGTGGCGAAGCCCAGCGCCTTAAGATCGCGCGATTTCTGCTCGCCGATCTCGAACCCGTCGTCTCCGATGCCAAGGGAAAACCGATTCCGCGTATGTTTCTGCTCGACGAACCCACGACCGGATTGTCGTCCGCCGATATCAGGAATCTCGTTCGCGTGATGACGCGCCTTGCGTCGGAGGGCAATACGCTGGTGGTCATCGAGCACAATCTGGAGTTCATCGCCCACGGCGACTATGTAATTGATCTCGGACCAGGTGGAGGAGACGATGGTGGACGGGTGATCGCGGCGGGAACACCGCTTCAGGTTGCGGCTTCGGACAAATCGCTGACCGGGCGCGAGCTCAAGCGATTGTTCGGACTTCGTGGCAAGGCTCGCGCCGCGAGCCTCGAAGATGCTTCGCGGCGGACGGCAGAACTTTAGGATCGCAAAGGGACGGGGGATGGCAAGAACAATCATGCGGCTGATCGCGCGCACACGCGGCGCGACTCAGCTTGGCGTAATCGACGTGATTACAGGACTGGTCCTTCTGGGAATTCTCCTGTGGGCGGCGTCCAAGCAGTTTCCGACGTACAGCAAGATGCAATCGCAGCCCACTGCTTCCGCCGCGCCCTCCTCGACAGCGAGCCCGTGACTGAGCGACCGGGGGAGCGTCTGGATGTTTATCTTGTCCGGACTGGAATCGCGGCTTCGCGTCGCGATGCCCGGGTGATGATCGAAAATGGCCTGGTCCGCATCAACGGAGGCCGGGCTCGCAAAGCGGACCTCGTACGCAGCGGCGACGACGTAACGATCGCCGACTGGCCTCGGGACACAGCCATCACGCCAGAACCTGATGCATCGCTTGAAGTGTTATTCCAGGACGATGCCCTTCTGATTGTAAACAAGCCCGGCGGAATTCCGTGTCACCCGTTGCGCGCAGGCGAGCGCGGAACCGTTATGAACGCCGTCGTTGCACGACATTCCCGACTTGCGGATGTGGGCGACGATCCTCTCGAAAGCGGATTGATTCATCGACTCGACAACGGCACTTCCGGCGCACTGATGATCGCGCGCGATAACGAGACCTTTGCGGCGCTGCGCTCAGATATTCGTTCGGGAAGGATACGTCGTCGCTACAATGC
>DASPQU010000495.1:0-2436 GCA_035624805.1 Binataceae bacterium (SeqCode)
TATGACGACGACGGTCAGATCGGGGCGGGCGAGAGCGAGGCCGGTCGCAAACGCGAGCGGGCGCCCGTGCGTGGTGTGGAAAGTGTTGGCGTCGATATACGCGCCGACGCGTCCCGAGCATCCGATTCCCGAGACTATCGCCAGCTTGTTCTTGTCAATGCCGCGTTCATGAACGGCCCACAGCAGCGCTCTGAGCGCGATCCCGTGACCGCATCCGGGGCACATGAAATGCGGCATCAGTTGCAGGCGCAGGTAGTCGCGGATGTCGAATTCCGCCGGATGCTCATTCATTGCGGGCAAGCTCCCGGACGCGCGATACGATCTGACTCGGCGAAATCGCCTCGCCGTCGATTCGGGTCAGGCTTTCGATTCTTGCGCGCGACCCGACCATACGTTCGATTTCGAGAACCATCTGTCCCGCATTCATCTCGGGCACGAGGACGCATTGCGCACTGGCGACTGATTTCATCAGCGCCTTTTCGGGGAACGGCCAAAGCGTGACAGGGCGAAGCATCGCGACGGGGATTCCTTCTTCGCGCAGCATCGAGACCGCGCGCCGTGCCGCTCGCGCGACGATCCCGCACGCCACGATTACGATCTCGGCGTCGTCGGTTCCGAAAAGTTCGGCTTTTTCGATCGCGTCGCGATTGCTTTCGATCTTCGCCAGCAAGCGGCGCATCATCCGGTCGACCGTCTCCGGGTCCTGAGTGGGAAATCCGTCAGCGGAATGCGTCAGGCCGGTAGTATGCAGGCGATGACCGTCGCCCGGACGCACCATCGGCGCGACGCCGTTGTCGACTTGCGCCGCGCTGCCGTTGGCGAAGGTCCGATTAACGACGGGAACGTCTCGCACTTCGACGCTTTCCAGAAGATGAGCGATTACCTGGTCGTAGAGCACCACGACCGGCACCCGAAACTGCTCGGCGAGATTGAAGGCGCGAATCGTTTCTTCGTAAATCTCGGCGACCGAAGCGGGCGCGAGCGCGATTATCGGATGGTCGCCGTGCGTGCCCCACCGCGCCTGCATCAGATCGCCTTGCGACGGACGCGTCGGCATCCCGGTCGACGGGCCGCCGCGCATCACGTCGATAATCACGCACGGAACCTCGGTCGCGGACGCGAATCCGAGATTTTCCTGCATGAGAGAAAATCCCGGGCCGCTCGTCGCGGTCATTGCCTTCGCGCCGCCCATCGATGCGCCGATCACTGCGGCGAGCGATCCGATTTCGTCTTCCATCTGGACAAAGACGCCGCCGACCTTCGGCAGTTCGCGCGACATGTGCTCGGCAATCTCGGAAGAGGGCGTAATTGGATACCCGGCGAAAAAGCGGCATCCCGCGGCGACCGCTGCGAGCGCGCACGCCTGATTTCCCTGCATCGGTACGGCGCCTGTCGTCATGCGTGCGATGCGACTCCGTTGGAATGATGAATCCTGATCGCAAAATCGGGACACAGCCACTCGCAGATATGGCATCCTGTGCAGGCGTCGGGATTCGTCAGCACGGCGATGCGTTCAGAATCGAGCGCGAGGCATCGCTCAGGGCACAGCTTCACGCATATGTCGCACCCCTTGCACCACGCTCGCGTGATTTCGAGTTCGACGGCCGCAGCAGGCGCGATTGTGTGCGAGACCGATGCGGCTCCCGGTTCGCCTTGCGTCCCATCCTCGACGTGCGCGGTCATCGCCCACTGACGGCCCGCTTCAAAAGCTTTCGCATTGATTTCGCGCGTCCCTTTGGGAACGTTCGCGTCGAGAATCTCGCGCCAATCTTCAATTGGATAGTCGAACGAGACGGAAAGCGCGCCGAGCAGGACGGTATTGGCCGCGCGCGCATCGCCAAGCTCGGTCGCGATAGTCGTCGCGTCGAGCGCGCAGCAATTCGTGAGCTTATCGACGATCTCGGCCGGCGTCTGCTTCGCGTACGCGATCGTCGCGCCGGGCTTGCGATTGCGGCACGCAAACGGCGGCACGATTTGTCGGGTATCCGCGATGAACACACCCGTCTCCGGCTTGAGGAACTCCAGCCATCGAAGGCCCTCCGCCCACTCGAGCGCCACCAGCACGTCGGCTTCGCCCTTGGAGATCGTCGGCGACCATACGTGCGGCGCGAAGCGGATGTGGCTAAAGACGATCCCGCCGCGTTTCGCCATGCCGTGAACTTCGCTCTGCTTGACCTGGAATCCCTGACGCTGACCCATCAGCGCCAGTACGCGCGAGATCATCAGAACTCCCTGGCCGCCGACTCCGACGACGAGGACGTTTGCGCCGTGCGCCGGCGTGTCGAGACGCGCCTCGATCGGATTGGTGATCACGAGGCCACCGGGCGGATACAGTTGCTCAGGCACAATTGCGCGCACAACGAGCATCCTATGCAGGTCGCGTCGATGCGCACCTTGTGCCGGCCCTCATACATCTCGTCCGACCATGTGATCGAA
>DASPQU010000496.1:0-2660 GCA_035624805.1 Binataceae bacterium (SeqCode)
ACCGGAAGATCCCGCGCTGCTTCCTGAACTGCCGCGATTCTGATCGGAAGCCTTCGGCGGTTCCTTTTTTTCCATCTCCTGCTTCAGCGCGTCGAGCTGCTTCTGTTTTACTTCGGGCGGCAAAGCGGGATTCGCGAGGTCTTCCGCCGTCTTGCGGACCGCGCCGGCAAGCGCCTTATCGTCAGGAGTCGTAGCCTCCTTTTCGAGCTTGTCCGCAAGCCTGGCGAGATCGATTGCTGTCTGTTGAAGCGGAGTTGGCGGCTCTGCCAGAGCCATGACTGCGACCGCGGTAACTATCGCCAATGCGACGCCGTACAACCATGACATCTTGAGCGGTTCGCCGAAGTCGGGAACGAACTCGCGGTGCGGATCAAATCGGGCAAGGGTGCTCGATACGTTACGCCACAGAATCGGAAAAAGCGGCGTGCGAGCCTGCTCTGATTCTTTCGGATGAGCAGGGTCGGACAGCGCCGCCAGCGTAATTACTTGCTCGTGCGCATGCACTTTCTCGTCGATACGCTCGGCCGCGGCACTGTAATCATCGGATTTCCGATACGCTGTCCATCCGAGAAACGCGCCGCCTGCCAGCATTAGCGCCGTCGCGACGAGCAGTGCTGTTCGAGTAGCACTGACCATATCGACGGCCAGGAATCGACCGATCCGCATTCCGATCGTACGCGCCATCGACGGCATCGCGAGCGCGAAGATAATCGCCAACAGCGCCGGAACGGCGACGTACGCGAGCGTTTCAAGCATCGCAATCCGGGCCAGTCGAGCGCGCGCGGCCTGGATTATTTCGACGGGATTGCTAGGCAACTTGCAGGACCTTGTTATCGAGAAATCGGCATCGATGTTCGAGTGGATTCAACTGACGTATGTCCCGACGTTCTCTTAAGCATCGCAATCGCGGTCTCGTGCTCCCTAAGGGAGCGCGAGAACACATGAGTGCCATCGTCGCGGGCGACAAAATACAGGTAATCGGTATGGGCAGGGTAGAGTGCGGCCTCGATTGATTTTAACCCCGGATTGGCGATTGGTCCGGGCGGCAGTCCAGCGAACGCGTAAGTGTTGAACGTCGACGGAATTCGCACGGCGGCCGCCACAGGCTCAGTTTCTCCCTCGAAACTATACTTAGCAGTGGGGTCCGATTGAAGCGGCATATTCAGCCGCATCCGATTATAAAACACGCTCGCGATTAGCTTGCGCTCGCCCGGGGCGCGCGCCTCCGTCTCGATAATTGACGCGAGCGTCACCATCTCCCGCGGCGTCAGCCCCAGCTCGAAAATTCGACGCACCGTCCCCGGCGTCATTATCTGGTAAAACCGCGAGAACATCGCGGCTAGGATTTCGTCGACCGTCGCGCGCGGTCGAAATCGATAGGTGGCCGGAAACAGGTAGCCCTCCGCTCCAAGCGGCCCGAATTCCAACGATTTCACCAAGCTGCCGGTTCGTGCGGCGTCCTCGAAATCCGGCTGACATACGATCCCCGCAGCCCCCAATCGCTCGCTCACTTGATGAAGCGTCAATCCTTCCGGAATCGCGACTGTCACTACAATAAAGTCGCCCCTCACCAGATGAGCCATCACCTGCTCAATCCGCTCGCCGCCGCGGAAAGCATAATCGCCCGGGCGGATCCTCCGCCCGGTTCCGGTCAGTTGGGCATAGAGGAGCATCAGCTCGGGGCTTCGTATAACGCCCGCCTTGGCAAGCCGGTCCACAACAGTTCGGGTCGATTCGCCTTTCTCGATCGAGACTATCTGCGGAACAGAGAATCGACCCGGCGGCACGAACCATATCCATGCAGCGAATCCAACCGTCGCTGCTCCGAGGGCGGTGATTGCGAGAATGGCCATGGTCAGGGTCGTTCGCCCGTTCATCGTTCAGCAATTATACCTGAGTGGCCATGAACGGGCGTTCAGGTCCGCTTTCGAGCCATCCAGCTTTCGAGGATCACAGCTGCGGCTATCGCATCTACCGGCTTGCCTCGCCGTCCGGCGGCGCGATCCTGACGCGCCTCGCGCATCCTGTCGCGAGCCTCCGACGTTGACAGGCGCTCGTCCTCATAATCGATGGGGAGAGAGAGGGCGGCTTCGATTCGGGCGCCAAATGCGCGTGCAGCGCGCACCATCGGACCCTCGCTACCGTCCATATTGAGTGGCAATCCGACCACAATTCTTTTCACGTTGCGCGATTCAACCACCGCACGGACTGACTCCACGTCGGCTTGGTTCGAGGCCCGATCAATGACGGTGGCCGGATAAACAAGCCGATTTTCCGTATCTCCAACGGCAATTCCGATGCGTTTTCGGCCAAAATCGACGGCGGCGACAATCATTTCAACGGGTCATCATAGAGCATTATCAACAGTTTAAGCTAAACATGGTTCATCCGGGTGCAAAGCTCGCGTCGTACCGGCTTGATTTGAGTCCCAGAATTGCTTAGGTTTCCGTCGATGCTGGTTCGGGGACTGGGGAGCCTTTTGTATCGACGTGTCACGCTCGCCCTCGCGATTGCGGGAGCGGCCAGCGTTGCGTCGCTGTTCCTGTTCTTCTCGTCTCAGCACAAGCCGGCGACTGTTGCTATCGACGTCTCGCAGTTGCTGGCAGGTCAGGAGATCGAGCCCAACGTCGAGACCGCCGAACTGGAACAGCCCGCCCCTC
>DASPQU010000497.1:0-4556 GCA_035624805.1 Binataceae bacterium (SeqCode)
CCCCCGCGCGTGGCTGCCGCGCGAGGGGTCCCGGAATCCGGGATTCCTCGCGCGCCAGACAGGGAAGACGCGCGGGAATGACAGACACAAAGCTTGAAGTCTGTGAGCGAAAACAGCTCGACTTCTGCAACGATTTTGAAACTCAGGACACCAGGAACGTGAGCGTCAAAGTCAAAATCTGCGGCATCACCAGCGTCGAGGACGCTCGCGCCGCGCTCGAATGCGGAGCTGATTTCATCGGATTGAACTTTTACGAGAAAAGCCCGCGATATGTCGCGCTCGATCGCGCTCGCGAAATTTCGTCAACGATAGAGGGAGCTGCGCACGTCGTTGGAGTTTTCGTCAACGCCTCGCGCGAGTACGTAATGGAACGAATCGAAGCTGTGCGGCTGGCCATGGTGCAGTTTCACGGCGATGAATCCGAGGATTTTCTCTCCAGATGGCCGGCGCCGGTGATTCGTGCGATTCGCATCCCGCCGGGCGAGCAAGTCCGCGCGCTCCCGGCGTCGCGCGCCGATTTCATTTTGATCGATACATTCCATCCGGGTCTCTACGGCGGCACCGGAGAATCGCGACGCATCTCCGATCTGCGCGGTCTCGACCTGTCGCGAGTTTTTCTCTCCGGAGGTCTGACCTGCGAGAACGTCGCCGAAGCTGCGGCGCTTTCGCCGTATGCTGTCGATGTGGCGAGCGGCGTTGAGTCAGCGCCCGGAGTCAAGGATCATCGCAAGCTGAGGAGATTCATCGAGAATGCCAAGTCTACCCGATAGCCGTGGCCATTTCGGCATCTTCGGCGGTAAGTACGCAGCCGAAACGCTGATGCCCGCGCTGTCTGAACTGGAGACCGCGTACAAGAGCGCGCGGCGCGATCCTGAGTTCAAGCGCCAGCTTGAACACTACTCGCGCGAATACGTCGGCCGCCCGACGCCTCTGCACTTCGCCGCCAACCTGACCACGCGAATCGGCGGGGCCAGGATTTACCTCAAGCGCGAGGACCTCTGCCATACCGGGGCGCACAAGGCCAACAACGCTCTGGGGCAGGCGCTCCTTGCGGTCAGGATGGGCAAGGCTCGTATCATCGCGGAGACGGGCGCAGGGCAGCACGGCGTCGCCACAGCGACGATGGCGGCGTTTTTCAAGCGTGAGTGCGAAGTATTCATGGGCTCGCTCGACGTCGATCGTCAGGCGCTCAACGTTTTTCGGATGAAGCTTCTCGGCGCGAGTGTACATCCCGTCGATTCCGGGAGCCGCAGCCTCAAAGACGCGATGAACGAGGCGCTGCGCGATTGGATCGCGACCGTGCGAAACACTTATTACCTGATCGGCAGCGCCGCCGGGCCGCATCCGTATCCGATGATCGTGCGTGACTTTCAAACCGTGATCGGACGCGAGGCACGCGCACAATTTCTCAAGAAGGAAGGGCGTCTGCCTGACGCGCTGGTCGCATGCGTGAACGGCGGTTCGAACGCGATCGGTCTATTCTATCCGTTTCTGAAAGACGCCGCGGTGCGGATGTTCGGGGTCGAGGCCGCCGGTCTTGGAATCAACACCACCAAACATGCGGCGACAATCAACGCGGGCAGCGTCGGTGTCCTGCACGGCAACAAGACCTATCTGTTGCAGGACGAACTGGGGCAGATTCGCGAGACCCATTCGATCGCCGCCGGCCTGGACTATCCGGGTGTCGGGCCTGAGCTCGCGTATCTGAACGACAGTGGGCGCGCGAAGTACGCGGCGATCACCGATCAGGAGGCGCTCGACGGACTGAAGCTGCTCTCCGAGACCGAGGGGATAATTCCCGCGCTCGAAAGCGCACACGCGGTCGCGTACGGCGCGCGGCTTGCGCAGACGATGGGCAAGGATCAGACGATCATCATCAATCTTTCGGGACGCGGCGACAAGGACATGCACACCGTGATCGAACTGCTTGGTATCGGATCATGACGGACGCAAACACGATGGCGCACAAGGGCAGAATCGCGGAAGTCTTCGAGAAGTGTCGCGAGCGCCATCAGGCGGCGCTGGTTCCGTTTATCGTCGCCGGCGATCCCGACCTCGATACCACGAAACGCCTGGTTCTCGAATTCGAGCATCGCGGCGCGGACCTGATCGAGCTTGGCGTGCCGTTTTCCGATCCGATGGCTGACGGTCCTGCGAATCAGCGGGCTTTGGCGCGCGGGCTGAATGCGGGCGCATCGCTCGCCGCGATACTCTCGATGGTGAGCGAGCTTCGCAGCGAGACATCGATTCCGCTGGTGCTGTTCGGATATTTCAATCCGATCTTTCATTACGGATGCGCGAGGTTGTGCGCTGACGCAGCGCGCGCGGGAATCGACGGATTGCTCGTAGTCGATCTTCCGGTCGAAGAGGAGGGCGAGCTTCGCAAGCCGGCGCGCGCGCATGGCCTCGATATTATCCATCTGCTTGCGCCCACGACGCCGCCCGACCGCGCCAAAACGATCGCGAGATCGTCGAGCGGGTTCCTCTATTACGTATCGGTGACCGGCGTCACCGGCGCGCGGACCGAACTCGCGTCCGATCTCGAGCACAACGTTGTAAACCTGCGTCAACTAACATCCCTGCCTGTGGGCGTCGGATTCGGCATCTCGACCCCGGATCAGGCGGCGGCGGTCGCGCGATTCGCGGATGCGGTCGTGGTGGGCAGCGCGATATCCACGACGATCGAGCGTAATCTGAAATCTCACGATCTGGTGCGCACGGTCGGCGAGATGGTCGGAGCGCTCAAGAATGCTATGGTCAACGCGCGGGCGGCGGCGTAGGGATTGGAATCGGCTATGGCGGAGCGCAAGAAAAACAATCGCGACAGGAATCCAGCTCCTGCTGCTGAAGACCTCTGGCTCAAGTGTCCAAAGTGCCGCGAGATCGCGTTTCGCAAGGAAGTCGAGCGCAATCTCAACGTATGCGGCAAATGCGGGCATCATTTTCGCCTCACCGTCGCGGTGCGAATCGCGATCACGCTCGATCGCGGGAGCTGGAATGAGATGTTCGCCGATCTCGCGATAGGCGATCCGCTCGAGTTTGTCGACAGCAAGCCGTATCGAGTCCGCCTTGCGCAGGCGCAGAGCGCGTCCGGTCGCAACGATGCCGTTACGGTGGGAACCGGTACGATCGAGGGTCATCCGGTCGCCGTCGGGCTCATGGACTTCGAGTTCATGGGCGGCAGCATGGGCGTCGTTGTCGGTGAAAAGCTCGCGCTGCTTGCGGACCACGCCGTCAAACGCGGATTGCCGCTGATCATCTTCACGGCGTCAGGCGGAGCGCGGATGCAGGAAGGCGCGCTCTCGCTGATGCAGATGGCAAAGGTCGCTGCGGCGCTCGCGCGGCTGCGCGAGGCGCATCTACCGTATATCGCGGTGTTGTGCGATCCCACGACGGGTGGCGTCGCAGCGTCGTTCGCGATGCTCGGTGATTTGAATATCGCGGAACCGGGCGCGCTCATCGGATTCGCCGGGCGGCGCGTTATCGAGCAGACGACCAACGAGCAGTTGCCCGAGGATTTCCAGCGCGCGGAGTTTCTGCTCACGCACGGGATGCTCGATGCGATCGTGCCGCGCAATCAGATGCGGGCGACGCTCGCGCGCCTGCTTGCGATGCTGACGCACGCAAAGGCCTCGTCGAGCGCGAAATCCTCGGCATCAGGAAGAGCAAAGATTCGCGTGCTGCATCACGGGCGACGTTAAGTGTTTCTGCGAGCAGATCAGCGATCGCAAAGCGTTGCCGCGCCCTGCTGTGCTTGCTATCCAGTAGTTTGCGAGAGCTAGCTCGATGACCCAGGCGGAAGCAGAACGAATCGCGGCGGCGAACCTCGACGCCGACGACGACAAACCAATCTAGGTGGGACGCGCTGTTCCATTACGGATGTGGCTTGATCCGTACTGCCTACCAGTAATGTGTGCGACGCTTGCCGGCGGGGCGATCATGATGGGACCCCGTGTTGTCCGGGCGTTCTTGGTAGCAATTCCCGCCATGCTTTCAGGCATGTACGGAGCGAGTAGAGAAGTGTTCGTACTGAGTTCAACCGAGGCGGTGCGAATCAGAGAGCAACTCTGGCGTCGCGTCAGACGCGTGGGTTTACGGACCGGTGAAGGTGAGCCGGTCCCGATACGAACACGGGGCTCCGCGATTCTGGTAATAGGCGGAGCAGTGAGCAAAACCTTGCCTGACGGATCAAGGCGCGTTCCGCGGGTCGAGTTCGTCGGACTCGCCGACGCTAAGGCGGTCTGTAAAATTGCTGTCGCCGCGCAGCAGCGGCTTTTGTCGAGTCGCGGCGCCGTATGATTTTCTGATCTGTCCGCGCTGCGCTTTCGACGCGGGGACGCCGCAGTTAGAATTACTCGCGTCATGTCCGAACGACTCGCACAGACCCTCGACTGGCTCTACTCGCTCGAAGCGCGCGGCGAGATCTACAAGCTCGAGCGGATGGAGCACGCGCTCGCGCTGATCGGAAATCCGCATCTCGCAATCAACGCCGTCCATATCGCAGGCACCAAGGGAAAGGGCAGCGTCGCCGCGATGCTCGATGCCGGATTGCGCGC
>DASPQU010000498.1:0-2564 GCA_035624805.1 Binataceae bacterium (SeqCode)
GCAACGGACACCGGAACGGACACCACGCGGGGCATCATCTTGGCCCACCCGCGCCAATCAAACGCGAAAGCCGTTCTCTGCGTTGGAGATTTGTTGGTGGAGCAGAAGGGATTTGAACCCTCGACCCCCACGTTGCGAACGTGGTGCTCTCCCAGCTGAGCTACTGCCCCATCACGGACGCTATCTTTTACGCGAAATCGCCGATTCGAGAAAGAGCCTCAAGCGATCCGCTATTTCCGGACTCTTGAGTGCGTACCCGACCTGCGCCATCACAAACCCTGCGCGATCGCCCAAATCGTACCGAACGCCCTCGAACTCGTATCCGTAAATTCTGCGACGCTTCGCCAGCGCAAGCAAACCGTCTGTGAGTTGAATTTCGCCGCCCGCTCCTGGTTTTCCTTCGGCGAGCAATTCGAAAATATCCGGCGTCAAAACGTATCGACCGATAATCGCAAATTCGCTCGGCGCCTTGTCGACGTGCGGCTTTTCCACCATCCCGGTCAATTCGTACAGTCGATCCGCGACCGCGTGCGCCTCAACGATTCCGTACTTCGAAACCTCGCTGCGCGCCACGCGCATCAGCGCGACGACCGGAGCGTTGCGGGCCTCGGCGACATCGAGCAATTGCCGCAGACACGGACGCGGCGCATCGACGATATCGTCCGGTAGAAACAGCGCGAATGGCTCGTCGCCGACGTGAGCACGCGCCTGCAAGACTGCATGACCGAGACCAAGAGGCTCCGCTTGATAGGCGGGGCGCATCGGCGCCGGATTATTGGTCGCGCGCAGCTGCGCAAGAAGCTCGTTTCTGCCGCGCGATTCCAGATGACGCTCGAGATCCTCGACGGGCCGAAAATGATCGAGCACCATCGTGCGACCGGGGCTGACGACGACAGTGATGTCCTCTACCCCCGAGGCTAGCGCCTCTTCGACGATAATCTGGATCGCCGGGCGATCGACTACGGGGAGGATCTCCTTGGGGATCACCTTGGATGCTGGGAGCATCCTGGTGCCCAGACCTGCCGCGACAATTACCGCTTTGCGGACCTTCATGCTGGATTGTGATTCGAGCCGGGTCGAATTGTCCCGGTGCGCAACATTGTCACTGGCGTTCGCGCGATTCCTGTTCGGACTTGCAATTGATGCAAAGCGTCGTGACGGGACGCGCTTTCAGGCGCTCGATTCCGATTTCTCCGCCGCATTCCTCGCATCGCCCGTACGAGCCGCCTTCGATCCGTGCGACAGCCTCGTCGATTTTGCCGAGCAACTTGCGTTCGCGATCGCGCATCCGCAGGATGAAATTGCGATCCGACTCCAGCGAGGCGCGATCGTTGGGATCAGAGAGCGCGCCTTCGATACTGGTGTTCATGCTGCCGACCGCGCGTTCGGCTTCTTCGAGAATCTCGCGTTTTCGTTCGTCGAGCAAACGACGGAACAGCTTTAGTTCGCGTTGCCTCATAGACCGGGGTTAGGCACAAAGTATAAGCGCTCATGGTACTTTGGCTTGTCGTTTGTGTAAAGCTGAGAGTATGAAAATCGCTTATCTCGACGCCTTTTCCGGGCTCGGCGGCGACATGCTTGTCGGCGCCCTGATTGATTGCGGCGTCGAGGTCGCGGAGCTTGAGAAGTCGCTGGCGACGCTTCCGATACGCGGTTACCGGATCGCGACGCGTCGCAAGACACTCAGCGGCATCGCAGCGGTAAAGTTCGATGTCGAGGTGACGGAACCCCAGCCGGAGCGCCATCTGTCGGAGATCCGAGCGATGATTGAGGCGAGCGCGATCGACGATCGCGCAAAGACGCGAGCGATATCGATATTCGAAGCGCTCGCCCAAGCCGAGGCTCATGTCCATCGCACGACTCCCGAGGAAGTTCACTTCCACGAGGTCGGCGCAGTCGATTCGATAATCGACGTGGTCGCGACGTCGTGGGCGCTTGGCCGCCTGAATGTTGGTTCGCTTCTCGTGTCGCCGCTTCCGGGCGGCTCTGGTTTCGCCCGCTCGCAGCACGGTGTGATACCCGTCCCTGCGCCTGCGACCGCGGAGCTGCTTTCGGGCTTCGCCGTGAGACTGGGGGACGGTTCGGCGGAGATGGTGACGCCGACGGGAGCCGCGGTTCTGAAAGCGCTCGCGCGTCCTGCCGAGCCTCCGCTCGCATTCGAAATAGAGAGAATCGGTTACGGCGCGGGCACGCGCGAGCTCGCAGATCGCCCCAATGTGCTTCGAATCATGCTTGGGCGTGAGCGCGTCGCGGTCGAATCCGACGAGATTATCGAAATAGCAGCCAATATCGACGACCTCAATCCGCAGATATACGATCACGTGATGCAGCGGCTGTTCGCCGCCGGCGCGCGCGACGTTTCGATCACGCCGATCATAATGAAGAAAGGCCGGCCGGCGGTTACGCTTTCGGTTCTGGCGGAACCGGCGAAGCGCGACGCTATCGCACACGTGATCTTTGCCGAGACGTCGACGATCGGCTTGCGGTTCCATCGCGTGTCTCGCCTCAAGCTTCCGCGCGAGATTCGCGAGGTCGAAACGCGATGGGGCAAAATCCGCGTCAAG
>DASPQU010000499.1:0-4404 GCA_035624805.1 Binataceae bacterium (SeqCode)
GGCGATTACGTCGGCCAACCTGCTCAAGCTTTGATCGCGACTGCGGGACAGATTGCGCCGGCCCGCGATGCGGATCGGTGGGTGAGCGCGCGCGCCTCGGCGCCGCCACGATTCGGGGGACGTATCCAGTGGCGATGAACACGGTTGTGATCGTCGGCACCCAGTGGGGCGACGAGGGCAAGGGTAAGGTTGTCGATCTCCTCGCTGAAGACGCCGACGTTGTCGCGCGTTTTCAGGGCGGCAACAACGCGGCCCATACGCTCGTCGTCAACGGTGACAAGTTCATCCTGCGATTGGTGCCCTCGGGCGCGCTGTGGCCCGGCAAGACCTGCGTGATCGGCGGCGGCACGGTGGTCGATCCGTTTGCGCTGCTCGAAGAGATCGATAAGCTGCGCGGGCGCGGACTGCTCAAAGACCGGGGCGCGATCAAGCTCAGCTACGATGCGCATATCGTGATGCCGTACCATCGCGCGATCGATCGTGCGCGCGAAGCCGGCCTCGGAAAAAACGCCATCGGCACCACGGGTTTCGGAATCGGACCGGCGTATGAAGACAAGATGTCTCGACGAGGATTGCGCTTCGACGATCTGGTTGACTGGAAATCGTTCGAGGAGAAACTCGTCCGCAATATCAAAGAGAAGAATCTCTATCTAAAGGCGGTCCTGAAGGCGAAGCCGATCGACGGCAAGGCGCTTTTCGAAGATCTCAAGAAGGCCCGGCGCAGGATCATGTCGATGCTCACCGACACCGGCGTCTATATCTCCGACGCGATCGCCAATAACAAAAAAATCCTGTTCGAGGGCGCGCACGGCACGATGCTCGATATCGACTACGGCACTTATCCGTTTGTGACGTCGTCGAACTGCATTGCGAGTGAGGTTTTCGCCGGCGGCGGCGTACCGCCCGGGAAACTCGATGCGGTGCTGGGCATCAGCAAGGCCTATACGACCCGCGTGGGCGCGGGTCCCTTTCCGACCGAAATCCACGGTGCGCTGGGCGATGCTTTGCGCGAGGAAGGCGCGGAGTTCGGCAGCGCGACGGGGCGCCCGCGGCGGATCGGATGGTTCGATGCGCCGCTGGCCCGCTACGCTGCGCGCGTCAACGGTCTATGGGGGCTGGCGCTGACCAAGCTCGACGTTCTTACCGGAATCGATCCGGTCAAAATCTGTGTCGGATACAAACTCGGCAGCGAGATCTACGATTCGATGCCACCCGGGCGAAATGCGCTCGCGCGCGTCAAACCGCTGTACGAAGAGATGCCCGGATGGGCTGAAAAGCTTGCCGACGCGCGCACGCTCGGAGAGTTGCCGACGAATGCCCGCCGATACGTAGAGAGATTGCAGGAACTAACGGGCATCCCGATCGCGATGGTGGGCGTCGGCGCAGGACGCGAAGCGTCGATCGTGATCCGCAATCCGTTCCAGGAATAGACGCGCCGAATTTCAGACTCCTCTCGTCTCGGCCAGCGCGCGTCTCAATTTGTAGAGGACACTAGTGTCCCGCTCCGCAAATTCCTTGTAGCGATCGCAGTGGATTGAGATTGCTCGCTCCGCAGACACCGCTCGGAGTGACAGCGAAAAACAAGCGTTTTCGTCCTTCTGAGCGAAGCGAAGAATCTCATTCCACCCAAGTCAAGTTGAGCGAATTATTTGGCGGATACGACACTGGCACTAAATTCGCGTCTTTCGATGAGCATCGTGACGCAGTCGTTCAGAAGGAATTCACATTCAAATAGCTGCGCCGAGCATGATTCCCAAAATAGTAGCGATCGCGCCTGCGACGACGCTGCCCACGATGTTCGCCGTCGCGAGCAACGCCTCCCCGCTGCGCAGTAACTGTATCGACTCATAGCTGAACGTCGAGAACGTCGTGTACGCGCCGACGAATCCGACCGCGAACAGCAGTCGCCAATTCGGATTCACCCACGGACGCTCAGCCGCGAAAGCGCCGAAAACGCCAAGGATGAAACATCCCGTGATGTTGATTACGAATGTGGCCCAGGGAAAGATCGCGCCCCATCGCTCGGCTATAACTCCGCCGAGCAGGTAACGCGCATTTGCGCCCAGGAAACCGCCGAGTCCAACCCATAAGATTGCGCCCACGCCTCAGCTCTCTTTCTTCTGCCCGACGCCCGGGCGAACGATCTCGATTTCATGAATGGTCATCATCGCGTTCGGGGCGATTTCCGCCAGCGGGGCGATGATGGCGTCGATGCGCTCGGGACGATCGATCACGGTGACGACGATCGGCAAATCCATCGAGAGCCGAAGGATGCTCGCGGTGTGGAGATGGCTTGAGGCGCCGTAGCCGGCGACTCCGCGCGTCACAGTTGCGCCGGCAATGCCATTCGCGCGCAACCATTCGACGATCGCCATGTACGACGCCTTGTGATGACAGCTATCTGACTCCCCCATAAAGATGTCGAGTCGCCTGGCCTTGCCGGTAAACATTGTCGTTCAGCCTCGCCTTTCCGATTGCGGATCCTGCAAACGCGTGCGCAGTTCGCGGGCCGACGCGAGGAAGAAGTTGCGCGCGATGAATGATCGCTCGCCCGACGCCATCCGCTCAAGAATTTCCGCGCTGAGCGCGATCGCCTCCTTGTCCGATGCGTCTGCGTTCAGCGCGATTTCCGCTATCGCAAGCGCACGGCTTAGCTCGCCCTGATCGCGGAGATCGCGCGCACGCTTCAACATTGCGTCGCGTCCGCATAGCGCGACGATATCTGCGCCCACAGTCGCGCGCGTCGCAGGAAACATCTGCGACGGCTCCCCGCTCCACCATCCTGCGTAACGGCGGATAACATCGCGAACCACGAACGCCGCGCATCCGTAAACCGGTTGCAGATGGCGCTTGCCCGCGAGCTCCGGCGGAAGGTGAATATCGGCCTCGATGATATCGATCGGCCACTGACCCGCGTTGAGCCTGCGAACGACCTCGTCGTGGATGAAGCGCAGCGCGCGGGCGGTATCCGATAGCACCTCTGCGCACGTGTCTTCGCCCACAATTGCCGGCCCGTGCCCCGGCAGTACGATGCGCGGCATGCGCGACGCTATCGCATCGAGCGCCTGGGCCCATTCGATCGTGTAGCGCTGCACCTTGTTCGGATTGCCGGTATTCGGCATCGACCACACGATCAAATCTCCCACCATCGCGACGCGCCGACGCGGCATCCAGATCCATGCCGCGTCATCGGTCTCGCCCATCGCGTGACGAACCTCCACGGGCTCTCTGGCGAGTTCCAGCAACTGATAATCGCGAAAGGTCAGATCGGGCGGCGTGAACGATTGCGCAGAAAAAAGCCCCGTGGGCGGGATATTAACGCCGAATTGCCGACTGTTGATGTGCGCCTGCCATCCGCGCGTCGCCGCATAGCGATCGAATCGAGCGATAACATTCTCATGCGCCCAGATTTTCGGAGGTTGATGCCCGCGCGCGAGCGCATCCTTGATGAATGCCTGCGTGCCGAATGCATGGTCGCCATGGCCGTGCGTATAAACGATGAACGCGAGCGGCTCGTCAGTGACCTTGCGAATGGCCTCGATCGCCATCATGCCCATCTGCGACGAGCTCGTATCCCCGCACATCATCTCACCACCGCCGTATACGAAAGCGACGTTCGCGAATCCGTGAAACATCGCGAGGCCCGGCTCGATGGTTTCGAGCTGCCCCATCATCGGATCGAAGGGCGTGACCGGATCGACGGGTATCGGCGTTTTCGACGCCGATGCGTCTTCATTCGCGCTCATGACGTTGTCTCCCAAACAGGCGCCGATCTATCAGGCGTCGAACTCTCGGTCGGATTGTAGCAGAGCGCTCAAGATTCGCAGGTGTTTCGTCCGCATTAATCTCCGATCCCCCGCTGACTGGCACCGAAGTCATCCTCTACAATGAAAAGGATGGTTGGTTGGAGGGTTGATATGTCCGAATTCCTGGTCCATGGCGCAACCGAAAAGAAAGAATCGCAAGCGAGGATTTATCAACGCGAACTGCAGCGGATTCTCGCCCTCGATCATTCCGATCCGCATTCGTTTCTCGGAGCGCATCCAACGGCCGGCGGCATCGTGGTGCGCGCGTATCGTCCCGGCGCCGAGAAGATCATCCTGATAATCGAAGCGTCGCGCCGCGAGCCGATGCGCAAGGTTCACGAAGCGGGACTCTTCGAAATACTTATTCCGGACCGGACCGAGACGTTCGCTTACGAGTTCGAGATTCAGTATCCGGGCGGGGCCGCCTACACCATCCACGATCCCTACACGTTTCTGCCGACGATCGGCGAGCTCGATCTCCATCTTTGGGCCGAGGCGAAACACGAGCGTGCGTACGATCGACTCGGGGCGCATCCGCGCGACCTGGGCGGTGTCACCGGCGTCGGATTCGCGGTATGGGCGCCCAATGCACGCAGCG
>DASPQU010000500.1:0-3352 GCA_035624805.1 Binataceae bacterium (SeqCode)
CCCTTCATCCCGGTCTCCATGTCGCTCAGATTGAGATCGCTGAACATGTTCGAGAGCAACGTGATCAGCCGATTGCCCATGTAATGCCAGAAGAGCAGGACGCGATGCGGTCCGCCGAGAAAGCGCGATCCGTAAACCATGTCGGCGCGACCGTCGAGCAGCGGTCCGATCATCAAACGATAGTCGCGGGGGTCGTATTCGAGATCGGCGTCCTGCACGAACACATAGGGATTCGTGGTCGCTGCGAATCCCAGGCGCAGCGCAGCGCCTTTGCCGCGGTTTTGCGAATGGAAAAACGTCCTGACCTTCGGATGGCTGAAGCTCTTGAGGAACTCACGCGTGCCGTCGGTCGAGCCGTCGTCGACGACAATAATCTCGCAATCGAAGCCGCAGTTGAGCGCGCGCTGGATCACCTCCGCGATCGTCGCGACTTCGTTGAAAACAGGAATCACTACGGAAATTTTCGTGGTCTCGTCCGCCATCACCTTGCTCCACCTTCCACTGCCTGCCCAATCGGAGGCGCCGACGCGCTCGCACGCGCTGTGTCACGTGAAATTCTGGCGTTTACCATGCGCGCTGCCCGGCGCATCGCGCGCCGCCGATTTATCCCCATCACACCCGCATACGCCACAAACACACGTACCTTGTCAGTGCGCGTCAGTCCTGCGAACTTGAATCTGCCCAGTTGAACGAAGTTTCGCATCCGATGCCGTCCGGCAAGAAGCCAGGGAGTCGGACGTGTGCGTTCGTGATCGATAAACGAGAATTGCGGCGGATCATCGGATGTCACGAAAACGTTGAACGGCGTCATATCGCCGTGGATGAAACCCGCGCGGTGCATCTTCGCGATTTCGTGGCCCAGCGCCTTCAGCATCACCCGCTTTGTGCGGAGGTCAAGCGCGCCACGGCGGCGAAATTTCACGGCGAGCATGTGCCCTTCGATACGCTCGGTGCCGATGAACTCGCGATGGTCGTTCATTTCGGTCGCGGCAATCACGACCTGCGGTGCGTGGATACCCGCGTCGCGCAACGCTTTCGTGATGCGTTCCACGTGGCCGGAAAGTGAGCCGCGAAATTGGCGCTTGATGCGCGCGAGGATTCCATCGGGCGCGTCAAACAGTTTGACGTAAGTGACGGCCGAAGCGCCGGGCGCGCTTCCTTTGAGTCGCAAAATCCATGTAGTCGCGCGGCGCGAGCGGCGATGCGGCAATCCGCGACTGCGGGCGACCGCCTGCAGCGTCGCTGTGATTAGACGCTCGCGCATCTCCGGCGGCGCTGTGGTTCGGATGCTCCATCCGGCGCGTTCGATGCGCGGGCACGAGGCGGCGCTCAAGACACGACTCCCGACGTTGCAGAATCCCGAGCCGATCGGCGAGCGGTCGCATCGCCAGAGCCGATCGCACGGCGGATCATCGCGGCGACCGTTGCCGGATCGATTCGCCACATGCATTCGCGTCCAACGGGGCATCGTCGCAGATAACACGGATGGCACGGTATCTCGCCGTGCAGCGTGAAATCCGCGAATCCCCACGGCGCGGAGCGCTCCGGCGCCGTCGCTCCCCAAAGCGATATGACGGGACATCCGACCGCTGCCGAGATATGCATCGGGCCGCAATCGGGACCGAAGGATGCTTCGCACTCGCGAAAAATCGCGACTAAGTCGCGCAACGTCGTGCGACCGACAAGATTGAGCGCGCGTCCGTTAAGAGCGCGCATCACGAGGTCGGCCTCGCGCGCCTCGTCCGGACCGCCGAGCAGGAGAGGATAAAGAGCGGGTCCTGCGCCATTGCTCGACACGAGATTGCGAATCGTATCGGCCGTCAATTCCGCAGGATAAATTCTGCTTGGCCACGATGAGCCCAGGAACGCGGCGACAAGCGGACGGGGCGCATCCTTGAGTAGCTCACGTGCGCGACGACGCTCTTCATCAGTCGCTGCCAAGCCGAATTCGATATCGGTCTCGGGCAGGTCGAGCGCATCACCGAACGCCTGGTACTGCATCAGCTTGAGCCGCATATCGGGCTGCTCTTCGACCCGGACGTTGGAGAAGAGATGGTTCCACTCCTTGGTGTTGCACGAGTGAAATCCGATTCGCTTTGGCGCGCCCGAGGCCCACGCGACAAGTCCGCTCTTCGATATACGCTGCAAGTCAATCGCGAGGTCAAATCGTCCGGCGCGCACACGACGAATGAACGACGGGACCGACCACGGCGTGCGATTACGATCGTAGAGGATGACGTCGTCGAGCCAGGGATGTCCCTGGAGGATCGGCGCGGACTTCGGCTCGACCGCCCATGCGATATGCGCGTCGGGCCATCCTTTGCGGATACGGCCGAGGAGCGGAAGCGCACGTACAACATCGCCGATCGCACCAAAGAGGACGATCAGTACGCGGCGCGGACGCGCCCCATCATGGCCGGTGGTGAACGCTGTCATTTGCGGCGGCTCGGGCCGCCCGCGAATGATGATAACGGCGCAAAAGCCTCGGGAAAACCCCGACCCACGCCCTTGCCCGGCCGCGGAGGGGAACAAAAGCGCGAGACAACTTTCTGTATCGGAATTTCGTTTTCTCTCATTCCCGCGCGTCTGAGCTTGGCAAGCAATAGCTGAGGCGGGCGAAGCGCTTCTATTTTAAACCGGTTGTGCAACAATGGTTGCGCAGGCGATTGTGCCTGACGGGTATGAGTTGTCGGATGAATGAAAAATTACAAAACGAACCCAAATAGGCAGCGGCTAAGTGGTTGATTTAATTGGGTATTCGCCGCCTGTTCTCCTGAACAACCATGGCAAGAAGCCATGATCATTCCTGCTGACCAATGAACTCGCGCAGCACCTTGAAGAAACGCTCCGGAGAATCGTTCACGATGCCGTGGCCGGTTGCGGGGAAGCGCTCGAAGCGGACGAGTTCCCTCGGCAGCGCCTCAGCAATGTCGGCCGAATCCTCGATCGGTGTGATCGGATCGTCGTCTCCGCCCATCACCAGCGTCGGACATTTGATGCGCCCGAGCCCCGGGATGAAGTTCATGTCGCGCTGCGCCTTAGTGCCGAAGTTGAACATGAGATCGAAGTTGAACACTGTGCGCGCCATCATCTCCGGCCCACGCTGGTGGTGATTGTACAGCGGCATGCAGACGCGGATGTATTCGGTGCCGGTTTCCATATTGGGATTTTCCCAATAGCGTCGCGCGGCCTCGCGCGCGCCCTTTCCGCCCAAACGTTCGAACACCCTCAGGACGCGATCCAAGGTCCATTTTGCGCTCGTGGTGTTCAGGATGAGCTTGCCGGGATGCTCGGGATGGCGGGTCGCGTAGGCCATCGCGACGAAACCGCCGAACGAGGTTCCCATCACGAT
>DASPQU010000501.1:0-2082 GCA_035624805.1 Binataceae bacterium (SeqCode)
CCGCTCGACGCTCGCCTGGCGCACGTGGAGATTCGGCGTCGATTCGAGCACGCGCTTCATCCGCGCGCGATACGCCGCCTTGTCGGCCTGCGCGCGCCGCGCACGGACCGCGGGGCCCTTGCGCGTGTTGAGGAATCGGAACTGGATTCCGGTCTCGTCGATCGCAACGCCCATCTCGCCGCCGAGCGCGTCGATCTCGCGCACCAGGTGTCCCTTGCCGATTCCGCCGATCGCGGGATTGCACGACATCTGGCCGATATGGTCGAGGTTGAGCGTGAGCATCAGCGTGCGCGCGCCCATCCGGGCCGCGGCGAGCGAGGCTTCGATTCCGGCGTGTCCAGCGCCGACGATGACGACATCGTAAGTCATAGGGGGACAACGGGATTATTGATCGATGCGCCGTCGCTCGCAAAGGGTCGCAGACGACGGTGGCGGATAAATCTACTAAGAGTAGATATTTGTTACTCGCGTGGTATCAGCTCCGCGAGCAGGTTCTCGTAGGCGTCGATGGAGTGCTCGATATCGAAGCGGGCCGTCGACGCGTGCGCCGCGTTTCCGATGCGGGCGCGCAGATCGGGATCCGCGGCTTTGACGATCGTGGCCGCGAGATGCGCGATATCGCCCTTGCGAAACAGCAATCCGGTTTCGCCGTCGACGATCAATTCCCGCGCAGCCGGGATGTCGCTCGCGACAACGGTGCGACCGGATGCCATCGCTTCGAGAGAAGCGAGCGAGAGCCCCTCGGATTCAGAAGGCATCACGACCACATCCGCCAGACTCATATACTTCGGGATCGCGTCGCGCTCTATCCATCCCGTAAAGCGGAAACGATCGAGCACGCCCGTGCTGTGGCACGCGTCCTCGATCTGCGCGCGCATCACGCCGTCTCCGACGATCAGAAAGATCGCGTTCGGGATCGCGCGCAGAATATCCGGCGCAGCGGCGACGATATCGAGCACGCGTTTGATCGGCTTCAAATTGCCGACGAAGGTGATCGTCAAGGCGTCATCCGCGATCGCGAGCTGCCGCATCAGCGACGCGCTTTTCGGGCGTGGGGCGAAGCGGTTGCGATCGACACCGTTTTTGATGACCCGCACCCGATCGAATCCGATCGCGCGCATCTGCGCGCCGAGATGCTCAGCGACCGCGACTATCGCACCGGATTTTTTCAGCTTGCGGCGCAGATCGTTTTCCTGTTGCGGCGTTAAAGCCCCCTTGCTCAGTCCATACATGAGAGCCCCGTGCGCGATAACGAGTGACGGAAGTTCGAGCCGAGTTAGCTCGTCGCCCAGATGGCGCATCATCGACTCGCGTCCGGCGATTACGATGTCGGGGCGGCATTCGCGAATCACTTCGCCGAAGACGCACCTCAGCCCGCGCCCTTCGAGCTCGTGGTACGCGTCTGAGCGACCGCGATCGGGACTGTCGTCGTAAGAGGGGACCTGAAATCTTGTGATGCGAAGCTCGGGATGGTTTCGAGCGAAAGAGTCGCCGCAAGATAGAAGTTCCGTGATGGCAGGCGCGATCGAGCGGATTCGATACCCGCGTCGCGCCAGGCCTTCGACAAGTTGATAGCCCACAATCGCGCTGCCGCCGGGATGGGGCGGCAGCGTCCCGGCGTAAAGAAGATTCAGACGCTTCATAGGGGGAGGCGATGACTATGGCCATCGTCGCTCTTTGAGGCAAGGACGCGCGCTCGCGCCTCGCGGTTACTTGCCGATGCAGAATTCGCGGAAGACCGCGTCGAGGATGTCTTCGCTGTGCACTGCGCCGGTGATTTGACCGAGCGCGTCGCACGCCTCGGTCACATCGACGGCGATTATCTCGGGCGGCGATTTCGTCTCCAGCGCCGCGGATGCATTCTCGATGGCTCTGAGAGCCGACGCAAGCATATCGCGATGGCGTTCGCGCGAGATGGCAGCGCCGTCCGCGACGCCCCGGCTATCAACAAACGTCTGAATCGTGTGCGACAGCTCGCTGCGGATTCGCTCCGCATCTTCGACGCGGATTGCGCATATCGGCAGTATCGGCATCGTGATGCCGAGCGCACGGAGCTCGCCTTCGCTCGCGAGAGCGGGCAAA
>DASPQU010000502.1:0-7063 GCA_035624805.1 Binataceae bacterium (SeqCode)
GCTGCGCGGCTTGTCGGCGAGCAGCGCACCACGCTCATCTTCACGCTCAGCCGTCGATGGGCGGAGCGCGTCGCGATCAATCTGCAAAAGCGGGTCGGCGCCGATGCCGTGATGGCTCATCACGGGAGCCTCGCGCGCCAGGAACGTCTCGAAGCGGAGCAGCGCCTCAAGCGCGGCGAGCTCAAAGCAATCGTTGCGACCGCATCGCTCGAACTGGGAATCGATGTTGGCGCGGTCGACCTTGTATGTCAGATCGATTCTCCGCGATCGATTTCGGCTGCGATCCAAAGAATCGGACGGTCAGGGCATTCGCTCGGCGGAACGCCGAAAGGGCGCTTCTTCGCGCTGACCCTCGACGATCTGATCGAAAGCGCGGCGTGCGTGCGCGCAATTCGGGGCGGCCATCTCGACGAGGTCGAAATTCCAACTGGGTGCCTCGATATCGTCGCGCAGCAGGTCGCAGCGATTGCGGCGGACGAGGAAGAGATCTCTATAAATGAACTGCTCGCCGTAATTCACGGAGCTTACAACTTCTCTGCGGTCAGCGCCGATGTGATTCGCAAGCTGCTGCTGCAGCTGTCGACGCAAACCAACGAGCGTATCCGGGGAGCGACACCCCGTATCCATTTCGATTCGCGCGCCGGTATCGTTCGCACGCGCCGGGGAGCCCGGATGGCCGCGATCATGTCTGGCGGCACGATTCCGGAAAGCGGCAACTATGATGTCGTAATCGAATCGCAGGGCCGCAAAATTGGCGATGTCGAGGAGGACTTCGCGCAGGAGTCGTCGCGCGGCGACGTTTTCACGCTCGGCTCGATGCCGTGGCAGATTCAGCGCATCTCACGCGGGCGGCTGATGGTCGAGCCCGCGCCCGGGATGGCGCCGTCTCTTCCGTTCTGGCAGACCGAAGCGGCGGGACGTTCGTGGGCGCTGTCCAGGGAAGTGATGGATATTCGCCGCGAGATTGCGCGTCGTATCCAGAGCGATGGCGACGCGGCTGCTGCAGTGTGGCTCCACCATGAATGCTTTGTCGACGAATCCGCTGCGGCCCAAGCTGTCGCCTATGTGCGTCGCGGTGTCGCGGCATTGGGCGCCATTCCCGACGAGGGGACCGTTGTCGTCGAGCGATTCTTCGACGGTCTTGGCGGCACGCAGATCGTCATCCACACCCCATATGGAATTCGCTTCAATCGCGGTCTCGGCCTAGCGATTCGCAAACGGCTCTGTCAATCGTTCGATTTCGAAATTCAGGCGTCCGCCATCGATGACGGATGTCTGCTCGCACTGAATGCGCGCCACAGCTTTCCGCTCGAAGATATCGTTCGGATGGTGCCCGCGCGTGCGGCACGCGGTGTGCTCGTTCAGGCGCTTCTCAACGCGCCGATGTTCGAGGTTCGCTTTCGCCATGTTGCGACGCGGGCGTTGTCAATCATGCGGTCCGACAAGGGCGCGCGCATCCCGGCGTATCTGCAGCGACTGCGCTCGCAGGAGTTGTTGGCGGCGCTTTTTCCCGGCCAACAGGCGTGTTTCGAGAACAGGCCGCCGACAGTCGAGGTGCCGGACCATTTCATTCTTGAGGAAACGATTCGCGAATGCCTGGAAGAATCGACTGACGCCGCGAAGATGGAATCCGTGCTCGGCGCGCTGCAACGCAGCGATATTCGCGTGCGGGCGGTCGATTCGATTGCGCCGTCGGTGTTCGCTCATCGTCTGCTGCTCGCGTGGGACTATTCGTTCCTCGACGGCGGAGA
Source organism: Binataceae bacterium (SeqCode) (assembly GCA_035624805.1). GTDB lineage: Bacteria > Desulfobacterota > Binatia > Binatales > Binataceae > DASPQU01. Next base: position 1,752 of record DASPQU010000502.1, read on the forward strand.
ACGCGCGAATCGCCGCAGCCGCACGGTTCAGATGAATCATGCGATGGCGGAGGACGTACTGCGCTCCGAGGATCTTTCAGAGATGCTGTCCCGCGATGCGATCGAGGAGGTCGTTGCCGATGCGCAGGCAAGGGCGGCGAATCGACGAGCGCGAAATCCCGAGGAAGTTCTCGAGCTCATCCGGAATCACGGGGCGCTTGACGAGAACGAGATCGGCGAGCGGACGCGAGGTGACGCCGGCGCGATGCTGGCGAGTCTGATTCAGGCGAAGCGGATCATTCGAGCGTGTCGCGCGCCCGGCGCGCCCGAGATGTTTATCGCTGCCGAAGATGCGGACATATTCGTCGCCGCGTACCCCGATGTTGCCATCGATGATTCGGCGCGGAGTGCAGCCGCTGAGATCGATCCTGATGACGCGCGAGAAGAACTCCTGCGTCGCGCGATGCGTACGTCGGGTCCAGTTACGCCGGCGGAGATCGCGTCGCGGCTCGGCTTCGCTTCGGAAGCCGCCTCGCGTGCACTGACTCGGCTCGAAGCGGGCGGGAGCGTGTTCCGCGGTCACTTTACTTCGGCTTCGACCGAGCAGTGGTGCGATCGGTACATCCTGGAGCGGATTCATCGCGCCACGCTCGCGCGCGTGCGCGCCGAAATAGAACCGGTCGAAGACGCGGACTACGCTGCGTTCCTGGCGCGATGGCATCATATTGGCGGCGCCGACCTTGAGCCGGGAGCGGCTGGTGTAGCGATAGTTTTGGAACAGCTCGCGGGGCTGCCTTTCACGCCTGAAGTGTGGGAACGCGCGATTCTGCCCGCTCGCGTGCTGGGATATCGAGCGGAGTTTCTGGACCTGCTCTGCATGAGCGGTCAGTTCGCTTGGGCCGCGGTTCCGGGCGAGATCGAAGGCGACCCGATGCCATCGAGAGTGGCGTTGATCGAGCGCGGGGATGAATTTCTAGTTACGAACACTGACTCTCGCGAGCCGACTGAGGGAAAGGAAGTTGCAGTGTGGAAGGGGCTGCGAGAAGGTGGCGCTCAGTATCTTGACCAAATCGCAGATCGCGCCGATCTTTCCGAGCGCGACGTGCTCGCGGCTATCTGGCGGCTCGCTGCGCGCGGCCTCGTGTCGAACGACAGCTTTGCTCCGCTGCGGATCTTTTCTACCGATGCCGATCGTGGACGCGGCGCGCGGCTTGTCCGCGCGAGCGAGAGGTTGGCGGCGAAGCGCGATTTGGCGATGCGCGCGCGGCTTAAGTCGAGCGTCGCGGGGCGATGGTCCGCGATAGTCGAGCGATCGCGACCCGACGGCGACGGCGTCGATCGGATGCGCGAACTCGCGATGCGGCTGCTGAAGCGTCATGGCATTCTTGCGCGCGAGATGCTCGCTCTCGAATCGATCGAAATCTCATGGGGTGAAATCGCGCCGGTGCTGCGGCGAATGGAATATGCCGGAACGATCCGCCGAGGATGGTTCGTCAAATCGCTTTCGGGTGAGCAATACGCTCTTGCCGGCGCGGTGGACATGCTGCGAGCGACACGCGATGCGAACCGCGCTTGCGATGCTCCTATCGCGCTAAGCGCCGTCGATCCTGCCAATCCGTACGGCGCGATTCTGCGCGGACGCGGTGTTGCTCGAGAGACTTCGAATATCGTTGTGCTGCGCGGGGGACGACTGGTTCTCGGACTTGCGGGACGTGCGATGACGACTTTCGATTGTGCCGATGATGGAGCGTTCAGTGCCGCCGTGGGTGCGATCCTCGCGTTGCGCGGTAGACTCGTCATCGAAACGATCGACGACTGCCCCGCGCTGGAATCGGAGCGCGTCACGACGCTCGCCGCGATGCGGTTCCATTCAGACGGTCGCGCTCTCGTCTACGACGGGCTTCCCGGCCCGATTCCGATGCGGGCGAATCGCGTATCCGTTCGCCGGTGAATGGTGCATTAGTCGCGCCGTTTGATTAGCTCTTCGCGCGCGGTATTCTGACCGTTGAAATCCCCAGTTGAGTGCGCAGATGGTCCGCGGTCCGTGTGTTCGATCCGCAACCGCATGGCCGCGCAGTAAGGATGCTTTTTCGATGACGACGAACAGTTTCGACTCACGCGCAAGCCTCAAGGTCGGCGCAAAAACCTTCACCATCTATCGCCTCGACGCGCTGGAAAAGCGCGGCTTCAAGATTTCGTCGCTGCCGTTTTCGATTCGCGTGATGATCGAAAACGTGCTGCGTCGCGAAGACGGACGCTTCGTCACCGGCGATCAGATCGAGGCGCTGGCGCGATGGAACGGGAAGGGCGGAGAGCGCGAAATTTCGTTCATGCCGGCGCGCGTCCTGCTGCAGGATTTCACCGGCGTTCCGGTTGTGGCGGACCTGGCGGTGATGCGCGATGCGATCCGTCGTCTCGGCGGCGATCCGAAAAAGATTAATCCGCTCCAACCGGTCGATCTCGTAATCGATCATTCGGTTCAGGTCGACGTTTATGGAACGCCGGAGGCATTCGCGACCAACGCAGAACTTGAATTCGATCGCAATCGCGAGCGTTACCAATTCCTGCGATGGGGACAGGATGCGCTGCGCAATTTTCGCGTCGTCCCGCCCGATACCGGAATCGTCCATCAGGTGAACCTCGAATATCTGGCTCCCGTCGTGATGACCTCCGACGGCGGCGACGCGTTTCCCGATACCGTCCTCGGCACGGATTCGCATACGACGATGATCAACGGGCTTGGCGTCGTTGGATGGGGCGTGGGCGGAATTGAGGCTGAGGCCGCGATGCTCGGTCAATCGACGCCGATGTTGATCCCCGACGTAATCGGAGTGCGTCTCACGGGCGAGCTTCCTGCCGGTGCGACTGCAACCGATCTCGTACTGACCGTCACGCAGGCCCTGCGCAAGAAGGGCGTGGTAGGAAAGTTCGTCGAATACTGCGGACCGGGAATCGCGAGCCTTACCGTCGCTGATCGCGCAACGCTCGCGAACATGTCTCCGGAGTATGGCGCGACGATCGGATTCTTCCCGGTCGATGCGAAGACTCTGGACTATCTCCGCGTCTCAGGACGCGCCGAAGAGCACATCAAGCTCATCGAAGCCTACTGCAAGGAGCAGGGCATTTTCAGAACCGACGCGTCAGCAGAGCCGACGTTCACCGATATTGTTGAAATCAATCTCGCCGCAGTCGAGCCGAGCCTCGCCGGACCGCGCCGCCCGCAGGATCGCGTCGGGCTTGCACGTGCGAAGAGCGAGTTGCGCAAGGAGCTCGTGAAGGAGGTGGGCAGCGAGGAAGCTGCTGCGCTTGCCAAAAGCGTCGAAGTGCAAGTCGACGGCGCGAAGGTCAATCTCGGACATGGGTCGCTTGTTATCGCCGCGATCACAAGCTGCACGAACACGTCGAACCCGTCTGTGATGATGGGTGCCGGATTGCTCGCGAAGAAAGCCGTCGAGCGCGGCCTCAGCTCGAAGCCGTGGGTGAAGACCAGCCTCGCTCCCGGATCGAAAGTCGTGAGCGAGTATCTCAAGCGCGCCGGTGTAATGGATGCACTTGAGAAGCTGCGTTTTCATCTGGTGGGTTACGGATGCACCACCTGTATCGGGAACAGCGGTCCGGTTGACGAAGCGATCGCGGGCGCGGTCAAGAAGGGCAACCTGGTGGCCTGCGCGATTCTCAGCGGCAATCGGAATTTCGAAGGACGCATCAATCCCGTCGTGCGCTTCAATTATCTCGCGTCGCCGCCGCTGGTCGTCGCGTATTCGCTGGCCGGCACGATGGACATAGATCTTCAGAACGAACCGCTCGGAACCGGGCGCGACGGCAAGCCGGTTTTCCTGCGCGATATCTGGCCCTCGGCCCAGGAGGTTGCGGCGGCAGTTTCGAGTTCGATCGACTCGGCGATGTTTCGCGGCCAGTACGGAAAGGTTTTCGAGGGCGACGAGCGATGGCGCGGGCTCAAGGTGCCGGCGGGCGAGCTCTTCAAGTGGGATGAGAAATCCGAGTACGTCAAGCAGCCTCCCTTCTTCGACGGGGTCGAGGCAAGCGCTCCTCCCCTCAAGGATATCCTCGGCGCACGCGCGCTCGCGGTGCTCGGCGACAGCGTGACAACGGACCACATCTCGCCTGCGGGATCGATCGCGACGGACAGCCCAGCAGGCGCATACTTGATCGCGCAGGGCGTGCAGCCGCGCGATTTCAATTCGTACGGCGCGCGGCGCGGAAATCATGAAGTGATGATGCGCGGCACGTTCGCGAACATCCGGCTGCGCAACCTGATGGTTCCGGGAACCGAGGGCGGGTTCACGCTTCATCTTCCCGGCGGCGAGAAGACCACGATTTTCGAAGCGTCGGAACGTTATAGGAAAGCGGGCGTGCCTCTCGTGGTAGTTGCGGGCAAAGAATACGGAACCGGATCATCGCGCGATTGGGCGGCGAAGGGAACGCAGTTGCTCGGCATTCGCGCGGTTATTGCCGAGAGTTTCGAGCGAATACATCGGAGCAATCTCGTTGGGATGGGCGTGCTGCCGCTTGAGTTCACGGGCGGCCAGACGCGCGAGACGCTCGGCCTGACGGGGCGCGAGGTCTACACGATCGAAGGCCTCGCAGCAGGTCTCAAGCGCGCTCAGAAACTCAGGGTTCGCGCCGAGCTGGACGGCAAGAAAACGGAATTCGAAACCCTCGCTCGCGTCGATACGCCCGAGGACGTCGAGTACGTGCGCAACGGCGGTATCCTGCCGTACGTGCTGCGCCAGTTGCTGCGGGCGTAGAGAGAAGGCTATCAGGCGGGCATCGCGGACGGAACGTCCAGGCCGACCGCGATGCCGCTCTTCCTGGACGCGTAGCGCGACAACAGCCTCACCACCGCGGGTGTGACTTCCTGTACGGACTCGGGACGGAAGCCTACCGTCTCTGCGCCGCGCGCGCGCATCATCCCGAGCATCGACAACCGCTGCAACGCCGCAATCGCCTGACAATAGCGGAAGCGCTCGAGATCCATCGGCGCCATCGCGTGATAGAGCGGAATATAGAGCGATGCAAACAGCGCGCGCAGCGAATTCCCTATCGGATTGTCGCGCATCCATCGCGGATGCTCGAACGCGGACGACGAAAGGATCGTTGCGGTTGTGGCAGCATCGAGATGACGATCTCCGACGTCGGCGAAAACCCAATCGATAACGCCAGTGACGCGCAACCCGCGCACCATTACGTTGAGCGGATGGTAATCCATGTGAACGATCGATGAGGGGGCGTTGCGGAACAGAGGCGCACGTGCGCTCAACCGATCGAAAGCGCCGCGCAGGCCGGGCAGGGGACCGCGCTCGATACGGTCT
>DASPQU010000503.1:0-3300 GCA_035624805.1 Binataceae bacterium (SeqCode)
CCGCAGCTCAAGGCCGATCAGAACGTGCTTCGATTGCAGGAAGAGCTGACGACTACCGAGAATCAGATCGCTTTCGCGCGCCAGGCCTACAACGACGTGGTGATGGATCTCAATACGCGCATCGAGGCGTTTCCGACCAATCTGATCGCGAGCAATTTCGGTTTTCATCCCGCGCAGTATTTCCAGGGCGCTCCCGAGGATCAGGCTGTCCCGAAAGTCGATCTCTCGATGGCTCCGCCGCACGCCTGATGATGCCGAACGGCGCCTTCGCGCACTGAATCGATTTTAGTATGTCCGGCGAACGGGATTTTCGCGCGCTTGAGGCTCACAATCGGCGCGAGACCGCAGTTCTGGTGCTCGTGTTCGTCGCGATTTTGGCTGCGCTCGGATTCGGACTCGATTTCCTGGTGGGCGATCTCCGCATTTCCGACGGCGGTCTAATCGGGTTCCCGTTCCTCACGCTGATCGCGATCGTCTTCGCGTCGATACAATCGCTCGCATCGTACTTCGGCGGAAGCTCGCTGATTCTGCTTTCGGTCCACGCGCGTCCGCTCCAAACGGATACGCCCAAGCACGAGCAGGTGCTCAACGTGATTCGCGAGATGGCGATCGCGGCTCGGCTTCCGGTTCCGCGCGCCTATCTGATTGACGATCCTGCGCCCAACGCCTTCGCAACCGGACGCGACCCGGCGCACTCTGTGATCTGCGTGACGCAAGGGCTCGTCGACAACATGGATCGCGAGGAGTTGCAGGGCGTGCTCGGCCACGAGATGGCGCATATTCGCGATTACGACATCCGCACGATGATGATGATTACGATTCTGGTTGGGGGAATCGCGATGCTCTCGGATTTCACGATGCGGATGAGCTTCTACGGAGGATTCGGCGGAGGTCGCAGGCGCAGCGACTCTTCGGACAACGGGGGAGGGGGTGGCGGAGCGTTAATCGCCGTCGCGGTGCTGCTCCTCGCCGTCCTTGCGCCGCTCATTTCGCAGCTTCTTTCGATGGCGGTGTCGCGGCAACGCGAATATCTCTCGGACGCGTCGTCGGTCGAGTTCACGCGCAATCCGCGAGCGCTGCTTCGTGCGCTCGAGCATATTGCACAAATCGAGTCGCCTCTGCGCGATGCGTCACGCGGAACGGCGCACCTGTTCATCGTGAATCCGCTGCCGCGCGCTATCGACGAACGCGAGGGCTTCTGGGCCGACCTGCTTTCGACTCATCCTCCGTTGGTGAAGCGAATCGAGCGCCTGCGCGCTCTCGCCGGCGAGGCGCCCGTCTCAGCCCAGGGCTGAGACAAGCTCTTACGAACCAACACCGCGCGGGCTAAGCTCGCAATCGATGGCCGCACAATCCCATCGCCGGGTGGATGAAATCTGCGCTCGTGTCGCCGCGCGGCTGGCGCGAATCGAAGGAATGGAAGCGATCGCGCTGGGCGGATCGCGCGCACGCGGCACCGCGCGCGAAGATTCCGATATCGATCTCGGCCTGTACTACGACCCCGACTATCCGTTCTCGATCGAGGAACTCGACGCTGCCGCTGCCGAACTCGACGATCGTCACAGCACAGGATTGGTGACGCGCTTTGGCGATTGGGGACCGGCGGTCAACGGCGGCGGATGGCTGATCGTCGACGGGCAGCACGTCGATTTTCTCTATCGCGATCTCGCGCGCGTGCGCGAAATAATCGACCAATGCGTTGAGGGGAAGCCGAGCGGCACCTATCAGCTCGGCCATCCGCTTGGATTTCAGAATCAGATTTATCTGGGCGAGACAAACTGCTGCCGACCGCTCTATGATCCAGACGCGGCGCTGGCGTCGCTAAAGGCGATGCTCGCTGAGTATCCGCCGCGGCTGCGCAGCGCACTTGTCGAGAAGCATCTGTTCGACGCTCGTTTCGAAATCGATATAGCAGAAAAGCCGGCTCGGCGCGGTGATGTGATGTATGTCGCCGGATGCCTATTCCGGGCGGCGGGATTCATGACGCTCGTGCTCTACGCGATCAACCGACGTTATTACACCAACGAAAAGGGCGCTTTCACCGAAAGTATCGTGTTTTCGCAAGTGCCGCCGGGATTTCATGGGCGCGTCGCTTCCGTGCTCTCTGCGATCGGCTCGGACCCGGACGCGCTTGTCAAAAGCGTGGTCTCGATGCGGTCAGTAATCGACGCTCTCGACCCCTTAGCCCGAGCGGCGCTCGAGCACTAGGCGCGTGACACAGGTCGGGGTATGTTCGAGAAGCCATCTGGCAATTAAGCTCGATGCCGGTGTAGAATAAACGACGCGCGCTGGTAGTGGCGGCGCGCCGGAGAAACACATGGATCTGTTCGCGCCCTCACATCTGCTGGTCCTGCTAATCATCATTTTGGTGATTTTTGGACCCAGCAAGCTCGGCGACGTCGGCGGCGCATTGGGCAAGGCCATCAAGGATTTCAAGAAGGCCATGAACGAGCCCGATAAGCCGGAGCCTACGACCGTCGCCAAGAGCGACGAAGTCAACAAGCCCTCCTGACGCAGCCCAGCTTTTCCGAATCGGATCGCTAAAAAGCCTGGCGGTAGCCTGCCGCCTCTTGTGCGCCTGCTCCGGTCGCGGCTAAATGCCCGATCAGAGTGAGACTTGTGCGGGTCATTGTATGGACCGCGATCGCCGCCGCCGGTGCGATCGGTCTTGGCGTTATCGCGTTCGTACGCGGCGAGGCGCATCCGAGCGTGCTATGGTTCCTGGTTGCCGCGGGATGCGTATACGCCGTCGCCTACCGCTTCTATTCGCTGTTCATCGCCGCGCGCGTCCTGGAGCTCGATGATTCCCGGATGACGCCTGCGGTCAGGCTCGACAACGGCGTCGATTACGTGCCGACGCCGAAATGGATCACCTTCGGCCATCATTTCTCCGCCATCGCCGGGCCCGGACCGCTGGTCGGTCCGATGCTCGCCGCGCAATTCGGATATCTGCCCTCGACGCTGTGGATCATTATCGGCGCAGTGCTTGGCGGATGCGTTCAGGATTTTGTCACGCTCGGATTGTCGCTCCGGCGCGACGGGCGCTCGCTCGGCAAAATGGCGTTCGAGGAGATCGGCCCGATAGGAGGCTTCACGGCGCTGTTCGGCGTGATGCTCATCATGATCATACTGATCGCCGTGCTCGGCTTGGTTGTCGTCAACGCGATGAAGCACAGCGTATGGGCGACATCGACTGTGGCTGCGACAGTTCCGATCGCGATGTTCGTCGGCGTCTACATGACGCATCTGCGACCCGCGCGCCTGATCGAGGGCAGCGTGATTGGCGTCGCGCTGATCCTG
>DASPQU010000504.1:0-2778 GCA_035624805.1 Binataceae bacterium (SeqCode)
ATCAGGCGTGTCTGCTGCGCTTTCGCCCGATCAAGATGACGACGATGGCGGCGCTGCTTGGCGGATTGCCGCTCGCGCTCGGGACCGGCACGGGATCGGAACTGCGCCGTCCGCTCGGAATCGCGATCGTCGGCGGATTGATCCTGAGCCAGGTGCTGACGCTTTACACGACGCCGGTCATCTTCCTCGCCTTCGATCGTCTCCAGACCCGTATCGCCGCATGGCGGGGCGTCAAACCTTCTTACGAAACCGGGCCCGCGCACGCATCATGATGTCCGAGATTTTCATCCGTCGTCCGGTTGCGACGACGCTCCTTACGATCGCGATCGCATTGGCGGGCGCGGTTGCGTTTCGTCTTCTGCCGGTCTCCCCTCTTCCTCAAGTTGATTTTCCGACCATCCAGGTTCAGGCGATGTTGCCGGGCGCGAGTCCGGAGACGATGGCGTCTGCCGTCGCGACGCCGCTGGAGCGCCAGTTCGGGCGAATCGCGGCGCTCACGCAGTTGACCTCGACCAGCTCGCTCGGAAGCACGAGCGTCGTCCTGCAATTCGATTTGAACCGAAATATCGATGCGGCGTCGCGCGACGTTCAGGCCGCGATCAACGCCGCGCGCAGCCAGCTTCCAACCGACCTGCCCGGTAATCCGACTTACAAGAAGGTCAACCCGGCCGACGCGCCAATCGTGATTCTCTCGCTCACTTCGGACACTCTGCCGCGCGGACGTGTGTACGATGCGGCATCGTCGGTGCTTTCGCAGCGCCTTTCGCAGATTCAGGGTGTGGGACAGGTGGTCGTGGGAGGAAGCGCTCTGCCCGGAGTACGCGTCGAGCTTAATCCCAACCAGCTTCATAATCTCGGGCTTTCCCTCGAGGATGTCCGCAGCATGCTCGCTGCCGCCAACTCGAATCGCCCCAAGGGTGAATTGGCCGACGACGACAAGTCGTGGTCAATAAGCGATACCGATCAGCTGCTTAAGGCGAGCGACTACATTCCGCTGATTGTTCACTACAACAACGGCGCCGCGGTCAGGCTTTCCGATATCGCCCAAGTGCGCGATTCGGTCGAGGATGTGCGCAATCTCGGCGTGGTGGATGGCAAGCCGTCCGTGCTGATCATCATCTTCCGCCAGCCCGGCGCAAACATCATCGACACCGTCGATCGAATTTACGCTGCGCTGCCGTCGTTGCGCGCGTCGGTCTCGCCGTCGATCGACACCTCGGTGGTCCTCGACCGGACGATCACGATCCGCGCGTCGGTGGACGACGTCGAGGTCACGCTGCTCATCTCGATTTCGCTCGTGATCATGGTGGTGTTCGTGTTTCTGCGTAACTCTCGCGCCACGATGATCGCGGGTATCGTCGTTCCCGTCTCGCTGATCGCCACGTTCGGCGTGATGTATCTGCTCGGATACAGCCTCGACAATCTCTCGCTGATGGCGCTCACGATCTCGACCGGTTTCGTGGTTGACGACGCGATCGTCGTTATCGAAAACGTCTCGCGCTATCGCGAGCAGGGCTACTCACCGCTTCAGGCCGCGATCAAAGGTGCTGAGGGGATAGGATTCACCGTCATTTCGATCAGCGTCTCGCTGGTCGCCGTATTCATCCCAATCCTGATGATGGGCGGAATCGTCGGACGGCTTTTCCGTGAATTCGCGGTGACACTCGCAACCGCGGTGCTGATTTCGATGGCCATCTCGCTCACGACGACGCCGATGATGGCGGCACATATCCTGCGCCCCGAATCGGAAGAGCGTCACGGCCGCTTCTATCAAGCCAGCGAGCGCGCGTTCAACTGGATGCATAGGAGCTACGAATCAAGCCTGGCGTGGGTGCTCGAGCATCATCCGCTCATGCTGTTTCTTACGCTGGCGGCGGTGGGCATCAGCGGCTATCTCTACGTCGCCATCCCGAAGGGATTTTTCCCGCAGCAGGACACCGGGCGCATCATGGGCGCCATCCAGGCCGACCAGGACACCTCGTTCCAGTCAATGAGCGGGAAGCTTCTCGAATTCGTAAATGCCGTCAAAGCCGATCCCGCGGTGGATCACGTTATCGCATTCACCGGCGGCAACGGCGGCGGCGCGACGAATACCGGTCGGATGTTTGTTGCGCTCAAGCCTTTGTCCGAGCGCAAATTGAGCGCCGATCAGATCATCGCGCGCATCCGCAAGGCGACCGCCTCGATTGCGGGAGCCAGTCTGTATCTGCAGGCGGTTCAGGACGTCAACATGGGCGGCCGTATGGCCAACGCGCAGTACCAGTACACTCTCACCAGCGACGACCTGAACCTCCTGAACAAGTGGGCGCCGAAGCTGCTGCGCAAGATGCGCTCGATTCCGCAGCTCGTTGACGTCAGCAGCGATCAGCAGAACAGCGGGCTTGCCGCCGACCTGGTTATCGATCGCGCGACCGCGTCGCGGCTCGGAATCACGCAGAAGACGATTGACGATACGCTTTACGACGCGTTCGGGCAGCGACAGGTTTCGACGATGTACACGGCGCTCAATCAGTATCACGTGGTGATGGAGGTGGCGCCTCAGTTCTGGCAGAACCCGAACTCGCTTGATTTGATTTACGTCCGATCGGGCAACGGACAGTTGGTCCGGCTGAGTTCATTTGCGCATTTCGGCCCGTCGACGACCGCGCTCGCGGTCAACCATCAGGGGCAGTTTCCCGCGGTTACGATCTCGTTCAACCTGCCGGTCGGCGTCGCGCTCAGCGAGGCCGTGGACGCGATCGATGCGGCGGAGCATGAACTTGGGATGCCCGCCGGGAT
>DASPQU010000505.1:0-5408 GCA_035624805.1 Binataceae bacterium (SeqCode)
CGGCGCGCGCGTGACCTATGCGATGGGCCGCGACGAAGAGGTGCCGGAGCACTTTGGTCTGCTGCACGGCGACAATCTTACTCCGCACCGCGCGATTTGGACGCTCGCGACGATCTCCGCGATCATCGGGGCCTACGCCGGACTGTATTTCTTCGCCGGCTCAGCGGCGCCCGATGACAAGACGATCGGCACGTTGCCGCACAACCTGTGGTACGCGATCGGAATGAGCTCGAACGCAGCGCTGTCGTCGCTTCCCAACGGATTGCAGCTCGTGACGCTGGTCTCCAACTTCGGAACCTTCATGCTGTACGGGCTCACGAACGTCATCTGTATCGTGGCTTTCAAAGAGCATCATGAGTTCAGCGGCTTCAAGCACATGGTGGTGCCTGTCTTCGGCGCAATCGCGAACTTTGCCTGCATGGCCTTCTATGTCATCGGACCCATCGAAGGTCTCGGCAGCGTGAAAGAGCCTCTGATCGCGCTATTGATTGCGGGCATCTGGGGTATCTATGGAGCCATCTACTTCGTTCGCAGCTCCAAGAAGAAGGGCAAGGAGACGATACTGGTCGCCAAGCCGGTGTAACTCCGCGACGAAGCAATCTGTAACTAAACCCGGGGACGGGCCGCGCGATGCGCGCCCGTCCCCGTAATTGCGTCTGGCTTCCGGGTGGCTCGGCAGCGTATGAGTCTGACATCGGCAATGGCGGATACATCTTCTGAGAAACAAGGCGAAGCGTCGCTCGAGTTCGACCTCGCGATGCTCTCCGATCTGGGCACCAACCGAAAGAACAACGAGGACTTTTGTTCTCATTTTACAGAGGAACACGATAGCGTCGTCTTCGCGATCGCGGACGGCGTCGGAGGATACGAGGGCGGCGAAATCGCCAGCTCGATGGGGGTCGAGACTCTCCTGCAAAGCTATCGCGACAATCCCAAAGCGTGGGGCGCCAGCAAACGGCTCCATCGCGCAATCCAAAACGCGAACATAGAAATTCACAACCGGGCTCTGGTCGTTCCTGAACTCCGAAACATGGCGACCACGATGACGGCGGTTGCGGTCGAGCGCGGCATGCTTGCGGCCGCTCATGTCGGTGATTGCCGACTCTATCTCGCTCGCGACGACAACATCACGCAAATGACCAAGGATCACACCATCGTGGGAGAGAAGGTGCGGATGGGACTGCTCACTCCCGAACGCGCGCGAACCCATCCCGATCGCTCGAAGCTCACACGCTCGCTCGGGCGTGAACTGATCGCATCGGTCGATCTGCTCTCGATGCCGCTGCGCTTCAACGACGTTCTCATTCTGTGCAGCGACGGTCTGCACAACGTGCTGTTGGAACCCGAAATTCTTGAAATCACTGCGAGTTCGACTGCACCCGAAGCATGTCGCACGATGATCGATGCTGCCAATCGCCGTGGAACTGCCGACAACCTGACCGTGGCCGTCTTTAAGATGCTGGCCCCGTACGAAGCGCAGGATGAAGCGCCGGGATGGCGCGATCGTCTCAGGAATCTTCTCGGACGGCGCGGTTGAAACCGGTCGACTATCCGCGCACCCGGTTTGGCGCGCGTGTGGAATCGAACCGCGCTCGCGTTGCCTCGTTTGCTCTGCGGGTGTTAACGTTCGCGCGCAAGCGCTGGTACGAACGGCACTGACCGCATGCACGAGGTAAGCGTCGGCGAAACTCTCGATCAGTATCATCTGGACGAGCTGATCGCGCGAAGCGGGATGGCTTCGATCTTCAAAGCCACCGATCAGATTTCCGGTCAGACGGTCGCGATCAAAGTCCCCTACATGCAGTTCGAAAGCGACGTGGTCTTCTACTCGCGTTTTCAGCGCGAAGAGGAGGTCGGCCGCCGCCTTGACCATCCCAACATCATCAAGGTTCTGACGCCCAGGAAGAAAAGCCGGATGTACATCGCGATGGAGTACGTCCAGGGTGAGTCGCTGCGCAACATGATGCGCGGGCATCAGGGATGGCCGGTCGAGAAGGCGCTCGGGCTCGCGATCCAGATCTGCTCGGCGCTGGTTTACATGCACTCGCAAGGCGTGGTGCATCGCGATCTCAAGCCCGAAAACATCCTGGTTACCCCGCAGGGGCAGGTAAAGATCATGGATTTCGGAATCGCCCTCGATCAGTCGGCGCGAAGGCTGACGTGGTCGGGCCTGTCGTCCACGATCGGGACGCCCGACTATATGGCGCCCGAGCAGGTCAGCGGACGACGCGGCGACGTTCGCACCGATATCTATTCGCTGGGCGTGATTTTGTACGAAATGCTGACGGGGGAGATGCCGTTTCAAAGCTCGAACGTATACAACATGATGCGCGCGAAGACGACCGAAGATCCCCAGCCGCTGCGCAAGTTCCGCCCGGATCTCGATCCCAAGATCGAAGAGATCGTCCTGCACGCGATGGAGCGGGTGCCGCGCAATCGCTATGAGACCGCGCAGCAGATGCTCGACGACCTCCGCGATCCTTCACGAGTCCGGTCCTTCCAGCGCGCCGAGCAGCTCAAGCCGCGAAATATGGCATGGGTGCGCGCACGCCGCATTATCGCAGTTGTTTTTTTCTTCGGTTCGCTGGTGGGGCTTTTCGTGTTCCTGGTGTGGCTGGCGAATCGTTATCCCGCTCCGATTGCACCTGCGCGCAAATCGTATCGCGGGCAAGTGAGGTGACGACACGGTGATGAAACTATCCCGACGAATGGCGATCCGCCCGATCACAACGTTGGTACTTGCCGCGGCCATAACGATCATCGCAACCGCCTCGCGCGCGCATGCCGCAGTGGCGCCCAACGAAGCCGCGCTCAACCTCGCATGGGTGCTGGTGGCGGGCTTTCTCGTGATGTTCATGCAGGCAGGTTTCGCGATGGTGGAGACCGGATTCACGCGAGCCAAGAACGCAGTGCATACGATGGCGATGAATTTCGTCATCTATCCGATCGGGCTTATCGGATTCTGGATGACCGGATACGCGTTCATGATGGGCGGCGTCGGCAACTGGCCCTCGTTCGGCGCGATGGGGATCGGACATCAGGAGCTGACGCTCACGATCGCGGGGCATCCCTTTGGCATCATCGGACTCAGCAAGTTTGCGCTGGTGAGCGTCGCGCGCGATCCGGCGAGCCTCGCAATGTTCCTGTTCGCCGTGGTCTTCATGGACACGGCAGCAACGATCCCCACGGGCGCGATGGCCGAGCGATGGAAGTTCTCGGCGTTTTTCATGTACGGGTTTTTCATCTCGATGTTCCTCTATCCGATTTACGGCAACTGGGTATGGGGAGGAGGATGGCTCTCGCAGCTTGGCGTGAATCTCGGGCTCGGTCACGGGCACGTCGACTTTGCGGGATCGTCGGTTGTGCACATGACCGGCGGAGTGACAGGGCTTGCGGGTGCGATCGTGCTAGGCCCGCGAATCGGGAAGTTCCGTCGCGACGGTTCGATCGGCGCGATTCCGGGCCACAATATCCCGATGGCCGTGGTCGGAACGCTGATCCTCGCCTTCGGATGGTTCGGCTTCAACGCCGGGTCGTCGCTAGCCGCCACTGATCCGAGGATCGCGGGGATCGCGGTCAACACGATCCTTGCGTCAGCGGCCGGCGCGCTCACGGCGATCGTTTACCTTTGGTTTCGTTTCAATAAGCCCGACATCGCGATGTGCTGCAACGGCCTGCTCGGCGGCCTGGTCGCTATCACTGCGCCGTGCGCATTCGTTACCCCGATGGCGGCCGTGATGATCGGCATCATCGGCGGCTTCGTGGTCGTGGGTACGGTGCTTGCGCTCGAACGCGTGCTGCGCGTCGACGATCCCGTTGGCGCTATCGCGGTGCACGGCGCATCGGGTGCATGGGGCGCGCTCGCGCTCGGGATCTTCGCCGATGGCAGCTATGGCGAAGGATGGAACGGCGTAGCGGGCCCGGTGCGAGGTCTGCTTTACGGCGACGCGAGCCAGTTCGTGGCGCAGCTTATCGGTGTGACAGTTAATTTCGCCGTCGTCTTCGGCCTCGCGTTCGCATTCTTCATGACTATCGAGCGCCTGATGGGGAATCGGGTGATTCCTGAGGTCGAATGGACCGGACTGGACGCTCTCGAAATGGGCAGCGACGCCTATCCACATTAGAATCAGCGTTCCATGCTGTCGCCTCACGGCCCGACGTGAGGGACAATTTGGCAATGGCAACGCTACTCCTCGTTTACCGGACAGGTATCGTTGTGATCGCGACGGCAATCGGGCTCGCGAGCGTTGGTTCGGCCGCGGAATCGTCGCCCGGATGCTCGGCGTTCGGCGATGCGCCGGCCGAGGTTCAGCGCGGCGCGATTTCCAATTTAGTCTCGGCGCATAATCCCCACTGCTTTAAGGGGAAAACGATCGGTCCGTGGAAAGACGCCAGCGGCGATGATCGGTACGCGTGTCTGTACGAACCAGACTCGTCGAGCGCGTCGCTCCCGCTTCCGCTTGTTGTCTTCCTTCACGGATCGATGGCGACCGCCGACTCCATCCTCGTGACCGGGCTGGTTTCGCGCATCGGCGATGCGAATCTCGGCGGGGCGAAGCCCGGATTCATCCTGTTGGCTCCCGAGGGACGTCGTACCTCGCACTACTATCCCGCGCCGGATGACAAGGCGCTCGGATGGGACAACTGGTATCGCCAACTTTCGACGTCGGGCGATGCAACGATCGCGGGGACGACCTTTCCCGAAAATGCAGATGCGGCGGCGATCGATCATTTCGTCAATCAGGTGATCGCATCAGGAAAGGTCGATACGCGACGCATCTACGTGATGGGATGGTCGAACGGGGCTGCGATGGCGATCCTCTATGCGCTGAACCGTCCATCGATCGCCGCTGCGGCCGTGTACTCGGCGCCCAACCCGTTCGATGCGTACAACGATCCCTGTCCGCAAACTCCGGTTGCGGGAAAACCGGTCGGCAACGGAGAACTACGGGTATCGAATCCGCAGGTGCCGCTGATGCACGTCCGTAACGCGTGCGATATCGGCGGCATCTGTCCCAATGGCGACAAGCTCGCAGGCCAGCTCCGCGCTATGAAGAACGACATCAACGACGTGATTCTGGACAGTGACGGCAAGGAAGTCGTCAAGTGCGATCCGTCGTGCGGGACCAATCCGAACGGCGGGGAACCATATTCGACCGCTGGCGGAACAGCAGGTTTCTTTCATCACTTGCGATGGCCGAAGGAATGGAACGATCGCATGTTCGCATTCCTCGCAGTGCACACATCCGCCGCTCCGATCCCGGCATCCATTCCGATTCGCTGACCCGAAGGCCGCAGGGGCTGCCTCTCGCGGTATCGGGCCGAGGTCGAGCCTCAGAAATTTAGGGAAATATAACGATTTTATGAAAACCCCTCATTAGCGCGGGCGCAAAATCGCGCTTTTCGAG
>DASPQU010000506.1:0-4008 GCA_035624805.1 Binataceae bacterium (SeqCode)
CCTTGATCACCTTTTCAGTGACCTGCGGCGGAGCTTCCTCATAGTGCGAGAAATGCGCCTCGAACGATCCTCGACCTGACGTCATCGAGCGCAGGTCGGGCGCGTACTTGAGGATTTCCGACATCGGAACCGTCGCCTTGATAACCTCGCTATGGCCGCGCGCGTCGACGCCCTGCACCCTGCCCCTGCGCGAATTCAGGTCGCCGATAACATCGCCCATGTTTTCACCGGGGCACGTAACTTCGACCGACATGATCGGCTCAAGGATGATCGGCTTGGCCTTTTCCAGCGCCGCCTTGAATCCCATCGATGCCGCGATCTGAAACGCCATATCCGAAGAATCGACCTCGTGATAGCTGCCGTCGAACACGGTCACTTTGACGTCGACCAGCGGATATCCGGCGAGGAATCCCTCGACCAGGGTATTGCGCACGCCCTTTTCCACCGACGGGATGAATTGACGCGGAATTGCGCCGCCTACGATTTCGTCGACGAACTCGAATCCCGTCCCGCGCGCCAGCGGCTCGATCTTGAGCCAGCAATCGCCGTACTGGCCGCGTCCTCCCGATTGACGCTTGTACTTGCCCTGCGACTCAGCTTTTCCCTTGATCGCTTCCTTGTACGGCACCTTGGGCGCGGTCAGCTCGACTTCGACGTTGAACTTGCGCTTGAGCTTTTCGACGGTCACTTCGATATGAAGCTGTCCGGTGCCAGACAGGATAATCTCGTTGGTCTGCGCATCGCGATGCATCTCCAGCGCGGTGTCCTCGTCGACCAGCTTTTGCAACGCGGAAGAAGCTTTTTCCTCGTCGCCCTTGGATTTCGGGCGAATCGCGAACGAGATTACCGGGATTGGGCGCTGCATGGGCTGGAAAACGACGGGCTCCTTCTCGTCGCACAGGGTATCGCCGGTGGAAGTATCCTTGAGCTTGGCGACGGCAACGATCTCACCCGGAAGCGCCGCCGCCAGGGGAGCCTGCTTCTTGCCTTCAAGCCGCAGCAACTGTCCGAAACGCTCCTTCGATTCGCGCGAAGCGTTATAGATGGCGGCGTCGCTCAGGGCCTTGCCCGAAATCACTCGGAAGATCGAGAGCTTGCCTGCGAACGGATCGATAAGCGTCTTGAACACGAATGCGGAAAACGGCGCGTTCGGATCGGGCGCGCGCTCCTCATCCTTGCCGCTGGGGTTCATCCCCTTGCACGCGGGGCGTTCATTCGGAGCAGGCAGCAATCCGACGATCGCATCGAGAAGCGGTCCGACGCCGATATTTTTGGTTCCTGATCCGCACAGGACCGGAGTGATCTTGCCCGCAATCGCGGCGGCATGGAGAGCCGTTCGGAGTTCGGCTTCGTCGAGCGTGCCCGCATCGAGGTATTTTTCGAGCAAAGCGTCGTCGGTTTCCGCGACCGCCTCGCACAGTTTCGCCCGAGCCTCTTCGGCTCGTGCCTTCAAATCTCCGCTGAGATCCTCCTCCTTCGCCTTGCCGGAATTATCCGCGTAGGTAAGAGCTTTCATGGCAAGGACGTCGATGACGCCCTTGAACTCAAGCTCAGATCCGATTGGAAGGCACAACGCGACCGGCTTCGCTTCCAGAGTCTTTTCCAGGTCCTTCATCGCGGCGTCGAAGCTGGTGCGCTCCCGATCGAGTCGCGATACGAATGCGATTCTAGGAAGTCCGGCGGCGAGCGCCTGCGCCCACAGTTTCTCGGATTCGACCTTCAAGTCCGCGCCGGGAGTGGCGACGAATACGACGGCGTCGACCGCGCCGAGAGTGTTGAACGAATCGATCAGGAAAGCGCCGTAGCCGGGCGTGTCGGCCAGGATTACTTCCGTCTTTTTCCAGTTGAGATGATGGAACGCGGAACTGATCGAGGTTTTGCGATGGATTTCTTCGGGTTCGAAGTCCATCGATGCGGTCCCGTCGTCAGGACGCCCGAGGCGTGTAACGGCGCCGGCGGTGAAGAGCATCGCATCGGCAAGTTGCGTTTTTCCCGTACCGCCCTGCCCGATCAATGCGATAGTTCTCAGGCGTCCGATTTCCTCCACAGCCATAAGGTTCGACCTCTACAAAATAGTTTAACCCACTCTTAGCAATTTCTTCAGATATGAACAGAGGCGGGAGCATGGATTTGGGTCGACATCTAGGACGACTCCGATGTCCGTTTACCCTTCCAAGATCTCAGAATCCGGGATTCCTCGCGCGCCAGACAAAACCAACCAGACGCGCGGGAATGACACCAAAAGGAGGGCAATTCATCGACCACGAGCAGAGACACGCTGGCTACTCTCTAATTCTCAGCTATACGCGCCTTCGAGGGTGACATCGCCAGCGATAATCCGGCGTACGCCTGACGAGGTCTCCAGAAGGAGCGCGCCGTCGTCTTCGATTCCACTGACTTTGCCGGTCTCGCGCATCCCCGCATCGACGACGGTGACGTGCTTTCCGGTCAGAGCCGAATAGCGCTCCCACGCTGGACGAATCGCGGCGAATCCGCCGCTTTCAATATCCGCAACCAGCCTGTCGAGATTGGAAAAGAGCCCTGCCGCGACTGCGACGCGATCGCACATAACCCCAGTCGCAATAAACAGCGAAGTAGCCTTGTCTCTGAGATCAGGCGGGATATCACTGGCCTTGAGATTGAGATTCAGCCCGATACCAAGCAGCGCAGCAGTCAGATTTCCCCTGGAATCTGTCACGGCCTCGGAGATTATTCCCCCGGATTTTCGTCCCGAGAGCCAGATATCGTTGGGCCACTTGAGACCTACGATTCCCGGCGCGAGAGGCGCGAGCGTGTCAGCGGCCGCCACACCCGCGACGAGACTCATCCGCGCGACTTCCGAAATTTTCATGCGCGGGCGCACGATGATCGTCGTGTACAGATTGACGCCCGCCGGCGAATGCCACACGCGCCCCATCCTGCCGCGCCCCTTGGTCTGCAACTCCGCGATCACTACGGTTCCGGCAGCACATCCGGATTGCGCCAGTTCTCGCGCGACATCCTGAGTCGAGTTGACTTCCTCGAAGTAATGGATTCGGCATCCGACCCGTCCGGGAGTTTCGTTCTCGATTGATTTGTACGGGTTCAAGGCTACTTCCCAAAACTCAAGCGTTCTCGATTCGCATGCTGAGATCCGCGGCGCGGGGTGAATGGGTCAAAGCGCCAACGGAGATTAGATCGACACCTGTTTCGGCGATCGAGCGAACGGTTTCGAGCGTCACGTTTCCCGACGCCTCGAGGATAACCTTGTCGCCGACAATCTCTCGCGCGCGCCTCATGTCAGCGGTGCTCATGTTGTCGAGCAGGATAGCTTCCGCGCCGCATCGAACCGCCTCTTCGACCTGCGCGAGGTTCTCGCATTCGATTTCGATACGCAGCGTGTGAGGCGCAAGCTTTCGCGCGCGCGCGAGCGCCTCGCGAACCGAACCGGCCGCGGCGATATGGTTGTCCTTGATGAGCACGCCGCTGTCGAGTCCGAAGCGATGGTTCGTCCCGCCGCCGACTCGGACTGCGTACTTCTCGATCGCGCGCAGGCCGGGATGCGTCTTGCGCGTATCGACGATTCGCGCGCGCGTTCCTGCGGTCGCGTCGACGTATTGGCGGGACATCGTGGCGATTCCCGACATCAGTTGCATGAAGTTGAGCGCGGTGCGCTCACCGATGAGCAGTCCCGCGAGCAGTCCCTCAAATTCCGCCGCGTTTTCGCCTCGTTTTAGCTCAGCGCCTTCAACAGCGAGCTTGGCGAGTTTCAGGTCAGCGCCCGCCGCCGCCATCACCGGCGCAAGCAGGATTCCGCCGCAGAAGATGACGCGAGGTTCCTTGACCGTGATTCGCGCACGCCCCCGCTGGTCGGGCGATACGGTCGCGGCGGTCGTGATGTCGCCGAGCCCGAGATCTTCTTCGAGCGCCCGTTTGACCAGCGCAACCAAATCGAGTTGGCGAAGAAGTTCCATGTCGAGCCTTACGCCGCTTCTCCGAGCATTTGGAGTTGGCGCTCGAGCAGCTCGC
>DASPQU010000507.1:0-7354 GCA_035624805.1 Binataceae bacterium (SeqCode)
TGTAAAGCTGTTCCATCGCCTGCCCGAGTGTCTCGGGATTCAGCTGTGGAACGCTTGATCCGGCACTCGCGACGTCGCTCGGCGGAAGGGTCACGACCGGGCTGACGGCCGTGATCGAATAAAGCGGCAGCCCGAGATGGAAAATGATCGCGTTGTAATTGAGCGCGGCGCGCATTTCTTCCATGCGCACGATCTCGTGCTGTTCCGTGCGGATTACGGGATGCTCGAGGACCACCAGGAGATGACTGCGGAACACGAGACGGCTTGAGTCCACATAGATCTCGACGCCGCTGCGCTCGCGGATGTTACGCAGGATGAAGGAGACTATGCGCTGCTGGTTGTGAAGAAAGAGCGCCGCGAAGCCCGCCAAAAGTACGATCAGAGCTGCGAGTGACAGGGCGGCGATGCGCAGCAACTTCATCGTAGGTGTGCGACTGAAGGCGCCGCGCCGCTGCGGCGAGCGCCGGTTTCGCCTCCTGGATTAGTCAGTTTCCGAAGCTGCCGTTGTGGCGCTTTCTGTTTCAGCCCATCCCGCGCGATGCTTGCTGCGCAGCGCGGTCTTCAGAATACGATTGCGCAGCCGCACGGATTGAGGCGTCACCTCGACCAGTTCTTCTTCGTCGATCCATTCCAGCGCGGTGTCGAGCGTCAGCAGCGTCGGCGGACTCAACCGCACGGCCTCGTCGTGTCCTGCCGCCCGGATATTGGTGAGCTTCTTTTCGCGGCACACGTTTACGGGAAGATTGGTCTCCCGCGAGTATTCGCCAACGATCATTCCCTCATAGACCGGGTCGCCGGCATTGATAAAGAACTTGCCCCGCTCCTGTAGATGGAAAATCGCATACGGGGTCGCTGCGCCTTCGCGATCGGAAATCATCGCACCGTTCTGACGCGACGTGATCTTTCCGCTCCAGGGGGCGTAACCATGGAAGATCGAGTGCATCACGCCGGCGCCGCGCGTCTCCTGAAGGAACCGACCGCGAAAACCGATCAGTCCGCGCGACGGAACGTCGTACTCGAGCCGCACGCGTCCACTCGCATGATGCGTCGTCATGTTGCGCATCCGCCCTTTGCGAGCCGACAAAAGCTCGGTGACGATTCCTATCGCCTCGGCCGGAATATCGACCACCAGCAATTCCATCGGCTCCATCAACTGCCCGTCCTGCTGACGGGTTACGACGGTAGGTTTGGAAACCTGAAGCTCGTACCCCTCGCGGCGCATCGTTTCGACGATCACCGCCAATTGCAGCTCTCCGCGGCCCATCACGCGCCACGAATCGGGCCCCAACGATTCGATCCGAATACTGACGTTGCGGCGCGTCTCGTTGAGCAAACGCTCACCGAGCTTGCGCGACGTTACGTATTGTCCCTCGCGACCGGACCACGGTGAGTTGTTAACCGAGAACGTCATCGCGACAGTGGGCTCGTCGATTTGAATCGGCGGCAGAGGGCGAGGATTTTCGAAATCAGAAATCGTCTCGCCTATCTCGATATCCTCGATACCCGCGACCATCACGATGTCGCCCGCTTCGGCGTGCTCGCGCTCTACCCGCTTGAGCCCCTGCCATCCGTAGAGATGCGCGACTTTGCAGGTGACGCGGACGCCGTCGCGACGGCATAGCGAATAGTTTTTTCCGGCCTCAATTGACCCGGCGACGATTCGTCCGATCGCAAGCCGGCCCACGTAGTCGTCGTAGTCGAGGTTGTTGGTCTGAAATTGGAGTATCGCGCCGGGTTCGACTTCCGGACCCGGAAGATAGGTGAGGATTGAGTCGAAGAGCGGGCGAAGATCCTTGCCCTCCTCTGCGAGCTTGTTTACAGCCGTTCCGACGCGCGCGTTGGTGTAGAGCACGGGAAATTCGAGCTGGCTCTCCTCGGCATCGAGGTCGATAAACAGATCGAGAACCTCGTCGACTACCTCGAGCGGACGTGCATCCGAGCGATCGATCTTGTTCACGCACACGATCGCGGGCAGCTTGGCGTCGAGCGCCTTGCGGAGCACGAACCGCGTCTGCGGAAGCGGCCCCTCGCACGCATCGACAAGCAGCAAGACACCGTCGACCATGGACAAGGTCCGCTCGACCTCGCCGCCGAAATCGGCGTGCCCGGGAGTATCGACTATGTTGATGCGGGCGGAACCCCAGGTAATCGACGTATTCTTGGCAAGAATCGTGATTCCACGCTCGCGTTCGAGCGCATTGGAATCCATCACGCGCTCTACAACCTGTTCATTGGCGCGGAACACACCGGATTGGCGAAGCATCGCATCGACAAGAGTGGTCTTGCCATGATCGACGTGGGCAACAATAGCGAGGTTACGAATATCTTGGCGGCGCATCTACGTATCTTAGATAGTATCGCGCGACCAGGCGGATTCACCCGGCCGCGCTAGACTCCAAGACTATCCTTTGAATCGGACTGAGTAAACGTGGCGCATCCGCAGGCGCTGCCCCGGATGCCTAGACCTCGCCTGCCGACGGCGACGGCGCACCGTTCGGTTCTCCCGGACCGGACGGCTCGCCAGTGTCGGGCGGCGGCGACAGCGGGTTCGCGCCACCCCCATTGGGTTGAATCTGTTCTAGAATCTGGCGGGCGTTCTTGACCTCGGTGACTCTCCAGCCCTGATTGGGATCGCGCGACAACTTGATCTCATACTCCCGCCCCTTCTTGTCGCGAAAGCTGGTCGACGCGGTATCGCCGTTGCGATTCATCATGACGATCGCGCCTGCGATCGCCGGCCCGGGAATTTTCAGGTTAGGATCGCCGTCGTCGATTTTCTTTTGGGTCCAAGCCTTGGCGAGATTCGCCATCGGCTTTGAAAAAAGCTGCAACGCGCCGCGTCCGAGCAACTGGCCGAGCGGGTCGTTCCCGTTCTTCTGCATCATCTCATCACCGGCGTGCGAAACGACGCTGTCGAAATCGATATAGCGGATGGCAGTCGAGCCATCCTGCGCGTCGATGGCCCGCTTGAGCTGAACGAGGGCATACGACGGCGTCCCGGGAACGTAGAACAGCGCCCACCAAGCGACGACGGCGGCGACCAGGATCGATGTCCAATGCTTTAGCGCGAAACGCATCGAGCTAGATTGTGCCGCGCGGCGAGGCGCGCTGTCGAGTGGATGCGTTAAGACGACATTTCGCTCAGCGTTTGGAGAGACGGCTTGCAGCCGCGGCGTCGAGCAGCCACATCACGACCCCGTCGGCCGGCGAAACGATCTTGGCGGGCGCACGCTCGGGATCGTCGGCGCCTTCGATAACGTCATGTACCGCGGCCGCCTTCGCCTCTCCGGAAACGACGAACATCACTCGCGCAGAATTGTTGATTACTCGCGGGGTCAGCGTAATGCGGTCGCGATGCGGATCATCGACCTCGACTGCCAACACGAGCCGCTCCTGCTCGTGAATCGACGCCTGTCCGGGAAACAGCGACGCGATATGACGATTCTCGCCGAGCCCGAGCAGCATCAGGTCGAAACGCGGCACGTCTCCGGGATCGATACCGAACGACTCCCGCAACTCATCTTCGTACTCACGGGCAGCCTCGGAGGGTGCGAGTTCGCCTTTAATTCGATGTATCTGCGCAGGCTTTACGTCGAGATGCGACAGCATCGTGCGAATCGCCATCCCGAAGTTGCTGGCCGGATCGTCTGGCGGAACGCATCGCTCGTCGCCCCAGTAGAACTGCACCTCTTTCCAATCGATGTTGCCGCGAAAAGTCTTCGCCAACATCTCGTACGTCCGGGCCGGGGTCGTGCCGCCGGCCAGACAAACGCGGAACTCGCCGTGCGTGCAGATCGCCTCGCCCGCGATGTGAAGGATTTCCTCGGCCGCGCGCACGAACAGTTGCTCGGCAGTGTCAAGAACAATGATTTCTCGCTCACTCATCTCACGACAAGATTATGAAGAGCGGGTCTTGGAGCAAGGACCGCGCGCCGACTCTCTTATGCGAGCGCCGCGACGATCGACTCGCGAAGACTCGCAATCGCAGCCGCGACATCGCCGCGCAGATGGACGCGCACGACGCGGCGGCCGTGAGCTTCGAGCGCCTGGAAATCTCCCAGATGCTGCGCCTGGTTGAGTTGCGCGAAGTCGTACTTTTGTCCGGGTATCGGGGTGCGTTCGCGATGTTCCTGGGTTATCTGGAGGAACAGTCCGATGTTCGGGCCGCCCTTGTGAAGCTGGCCGGTCGAATGCAGAAATCGCGGCCCGTATCCGAACGTGGTTGCGATCTTGTTGCGATCGCGCACAGCGCTGCGAATCGCGGCAATTTCCTTATCAACCACGTCGCTCGCCGTCACATATGCCATCGTCGCAAAGTAATCGCCGTCGCGCGAGAGCCCGAGAAACGCGCGCATCGCCTTGTCGAAATCCGACGCTTTGCCAAGCGAGTCCTTCACCGTCGAGCCGACGAACAGATCAATCGAGCCTTTCGATGCTGCGGCGGTCGGCGCAGGAAGCTTGCCGGTTTTCTCGAATTCGGCCAGCAGCCGATTCGTATTGTCCTTGCTCTCCTGCACGTTGGGCTGATCGAAGGCGTTGATTCCGATAACAGACCCGGCGGTCGCCGTCGCGATTTCCCAGCGCATGAACTCTTCGCCGAGATCGATTTTCTCTTCGACCGAGATCAGGGCGGTCGGGAATCCCGCCTTCTGCAGCGCTTCGAAACCGCGCTCCTGCTTTTCATCCACGCCGTGCTTGAAGCGCAGATACGCAAACACGCGATCGTTGCCGTAGTTCGACGGCGCACCGACCGGCTCATCGCAGATCGGCACGATCCCCGTGCCTTCTTTGCCAGTGCTCTCCGCGATTAGCTGCTCGACCCAAAGCCCGAACGACCCGATTGCAGGTGACGCGATAAACGTCACCTTGTCGCGACGCTCCTTTTGCATCGCGCCAAGGAACGCGCCCAAGCCGACGCCTGCGTTCTCGCCCACGCGAATACATCCGGCCGAGCTGTGCGTCATCCGAATTGCACGATCCAAAAGCGCGTCGATATCCATCCCGATCAGAGCCGCGGGCACCAGTCCGAAATACGACAGCGCCGAGTATCGCCCGCCGATATCACTGGGATTCAGAAACACGCGGCGGAAGTTGTTCTCGCGTCCGATCTTTTCCAGGCCGCTTCCGGCGTCGGTGATCGCGACGAAGTTCCGCCCTGGATCGCGAACGCGGGCGCCACGCACGATTTCGAGGAAATATCGGTACTGCGACAGCGTTTCGATCGTTCCGCCCGACTTGCTCGAAACGATGAACAACGTCTCCTTCGGACTGATTGCGCGCTCGACCGAACGAATCCAGTCGGGAACCGTCGAATCGAGCACGTGAAGCTTCGGATACTCTTTTGCGTTTGAAAACGTGCGCGCGAAGACTTCGGGACAGAGGCTCGAACCGCCCATCCCGAGCAGGACAACGTGCTTGATTCCGTCACCGCGGACGCTGTTGGCGAACTCTTTGAGGTCAGCCGCCTGCTCCGCCATCATCTCCGGGACGCGAAGCCATCCCATCGCGTTGTTGATGATCTTC
Organism: Binataceae bacterium (SeqCode); assembly: GCA_035624805.1. GTDB lineage: Bacteria > Desulfobacterota > Binatia > Binatales > Binataceae > DASPQU01. The sequence continues at coordinate 5,524 of DASPQU010000507.1, forward strand.
TGCGCGGCGGCGTCCTTTTTCCACAGCGACGCGTCCTTGCGCCACAGCCGCGACGGGAACTCCGCCTTATCCAGCCCAGCCTCGACCTCTTCCGATTGTTTCTCGTAACCCGGCGCAGCGATCTTCTGACGATCCATCGCCCCGAGGACGATCGCCTGGCGTCGTCCTGTGATCACAGCTAGCAGGTCCTCGAACGATTTCGCGAACAGCTCGACGCCTTCTTTCTGCAACTCTTCGCCGACGTCGTCGAGATCGATTCCTGCTGCGCGCAGTCTTTCGACATCGCGTCGCGCATCGTCGAGACCCTCTTCGAGCGTCAGTCGCGGCTGCCCGCGATCGCGAAACGCGTCCATCGTCGCCGGCGGCATCGTGTTGACGGTATCGGGACTGATCAGTTCCTGCACGTACTTGATATCGCTGTAAGCAGGATTCTTGGTGCCCGTCGAAGCCCACAGCGGTCGCTGTGCGTATGCGCCCGCGCGTGCAAGCTCCGCGAATCGATCCCCGTAAAAGATCTCTTTGAATCGCTGATAGATAAGCTTCGTGTTGGCGACAGCGGCTCGACCCTTGAGTGCGACCAGGGCTTCGTCGCGCGCATTCTTGAGCTTGCCGTCGAGCTTCTTGTCGACGAGCGTGTCGATTCTGCTGACGAACACGCTTGCCACCGAGGCGACGCGATCGACCGAGCCCCCAGCCTTCAGCCGACGCTCCAAGCCGCGGATATAGGCCTCGGCGACCGTGTCGTAATGCTTCATCGAGAACATCAGCGTGATGTTAATGTTTCGACCCTCGGAGATGAGCTGCTCGATCGCAGGAATGCCGGCTGGTGTCGATGGCACTTTGATCATCAGGTTGGGCCGCCCAATCATTTCCGCATAGCGTCGCGCGGCCTTGATCGTCGCATCCGTGTCGTTGGCCAGCATGGGAGACACTTCGTAACTGACGAATCCCGTGCGACCGCCGCTGCGATCATAGACCGGGCGGAGCGCATCGCAGGCCTGTTGGATATCCGCGATCGACAATGCTTCGTAAATTTCGTCAATGTTCTTGTTGCGCGCGACAAGCTCGCGAAACTGCGCATCGTAATCGTTCGATCCGGCGATCGCCTTCTCAAAGATGGTCGGATTCGAAGTCATGCCCTTAAGCCCGTCATCATTCAGCATGTGCTTGAATTCGACCGACGTGAGCAAATTGCGCCGGATGTAATCGAGCCAGACGCTCTGTCCAAAACGCTCGAGTTGCTTAAGCGGATTTTCAGCGTGCGACATGGCGAACCCCGATTAACGCAAACGCGCCGAACGCGCGTTGTTGCGGATTAGCTCGTGAGCCGCGCTCTATCGATAGAACGCGATTGCCGCGCCTATCGCCCGAGCAGCTTAAGCGCGCGGCTCACTACGTTTTCGACCGTGAATCCGAAATGCTTCAAAACCACCTTGTACGGACCCGACAGGCCGTACGTGGTCATCCCGATCACGTCGCCGTCCGGACCGATCCATCTGTACCATGACATCGGAGAGCCGGCCTCGATCCCCAGGCGCTTCGTGATCGATCGCGGCAGAACCGACTCCCGATATTTCTCGTCCTGCTCTTCGAATAGTTCGAAACTGGGCATGCTAACGACGCGAACCGCAACGCCCTTGGATTCGAGTTCCGGCTTCGCCCCGACCGCGAGATGAAGCTCCGAGCCGGTGGCGATCAGAATGATGTCCGGCTTGCGTCCAGCGGTCTCGGTCAGAACATACGCGCCGCGCTGGAGTTCGCCAGCCGGCGCCATCTTCGATCGATCAAGGGTCGGCAGGTTCTGACGACTGAGCGCGAAGAGCGTCGGACC
>DASPQU010000508.1:0-3172 GCA_035624805.1 Binataceae bacterium (SeqCode)
ATTCCGAGCCGGTGCCGGTTCCGAGCGCGAGCGGCAATCCGCCCAGCAGCGCCGCCATCGTCGTCATCATGATCGGGCGAAAGCGCAGCAGACACGCCTGATAGATCGCGTCGACCGCGTTTTTACCGCCCTCGCGCTGCGCTTCGAGCGCGAAGTCGATCATCATGATCGCGTTCTTTTTGACGATACCAATGAGCAGGATGATTCCGATGAGCGCGATGACGTTGAGTTCGCTTCCGCAAATCATCAGCGCAAGGATCGCTCCGACGCCCGCCGACGGCAGCGTCGAGAGAATCGTGATCGGATGGATATAGCTCTCGTACAGGACGCCAAGGACGATATACACGGTCACGAGCGCCGCAAGGATTAGAAGAGGTTCGTTGGACAGCGACGCCTCGAACGCCTGCGCAGTGCCCTGAAAGGCAGTCTGCACGCTTTCCGGCAAACCTATCTGTTTGGCGGCATTGCGAATTGCGGTTACGGCGTCGCCAAGCGAATATCCCGGCGGGACGTTGAACGAGATTGTCACCACCGGGAATTGCCCCTGATGGTTCACCACCAGCGGTGTGCTGCCCTGCTCGTAATGGACGAACGCGCTGAGCGGGACCTCGCCACCCATCGTCGAGCGCAGATAGATCTCATCCAGCGCGCGCGGATTGCGCTGGAACTCCGGCGCGACCTCGAGCACCACGTGATACTGGTTCAGCTGCGTATAAATCGTCGAGATCTGACGCTGGCCGAACGCATCGTAAAGCGTGTTGTCGATCATCTGCGAGGTAATGCCGAGCCGCGAGGCCGTCGCCCGATCGATCACGAGATGAACCTGCAATCCGTCGTTCTGCTGATCGGTTGCCACATCGGACAGCTCGGGCAGAGTCTTCATTTTCGCCACGAGCTTGTCGGTCCACGAGGCCAGTTCTTTCGGATTCGCGTCTTCGAGGCTGTATTGGTACTGCGTGCGGCTGACGCGATCCTCGACTGTCAAATCCTGCACCGGCTGAAGGAATAAAGTGATGCCCTCGATCGAGGCGGTCTTCGCCTGAAGCCGGCGTATGACCTCGCCGATGCTCGCGTCGCGCTGTTCGAGCGGTTTCAGATTAATCAGCAATCGTCCGTTGTTCACGGTCGTGTTGTTCTGATCGATACCCACGAACGACGACAGGCTCTCGACGGCAGGATCGGTCAGAATCGCACGAGCGATTTCCTGCTGCCGCATCGCCATAGCCTTGAACGAAACATCCTGCGCAGCTTCGGTGACGCCCTGGATTACGCCCGTATCCTGAACCGGGAAGAATCCCTTGGGCACGATTACATAGAGAATGATGGTCAGGACCAGAGTGCCGATAGCGACCCACAAGGTTTCAGTCTGACGTTCGAGCACCCATGCGAGGGTGCGGCCGTAGAAGGCGATCGTTCGATCGAAAATTTCTTCCGACTTTCGATAGAACCACGTCTGCTCCGAGTCCGGCGTATGGCGCAGCAGGCGCGCGCTCATCATCGGCGTCAGCGTCAGCGAGACGACCGCTGACACAAGAATAGTCACCGCCAACGTCACCGCGAACTCGCGGAACAATCGCCCGACGATATCGCCCATGAACAGGAGCGGGATCAGAACCGCGATGAGCGAGACGGTCAGCGACACGATCGTAAATCCGATCTGCGCCGATCCTTTGAGGGCTGCTTCGAGAGGAGAGTCGCCCGCCTCGATAAATCGGCTGATGTTCTCGATCATCACGATCGCGTCATCGACGACGAATCCGGTCGAGATCGTCAGCGCCATCAGCGAAAGATTGTCGAGGCTGTAACCGAGCAGATACATCAGGCCGAACGTTCCGACGAGCGAAAGCGGCACCGCGACGCTCGGGATCACGGTCGCGGAGAGACTGCGCAAAAACAGGAAGATGACCATCACGACCAGTGCGATGGTGAGCATCAATTCGAACTGCACGTCGGCGACCGAAGCGCGAATCGTCGTGGTGCGATCGGTCAGCACCTCGACCTTGACCGACGCGGGCAGCGAGTTCTGAAGGCGCGGCAGCAGTTTCTTCACGCGGTCGACGACCGCGATAATGTTCGCGCCGGGCTGGCGCTGGATATTGACGATCACCGCCGGCGTCGTGTTCATCCACGCGGCCTGCTTGACGTTCTCCGCGTCGTCGACAACCGTGGCGACGTCCGTGAGCTTGATCGGTGCACCGTTTCGATACGCGACGATGATCGGCTTGTAGTCCTTGCTCGAGAGAAGCTGATCGTTGGCGCCGATCGTGTACGCCTGCTGGCGTCCGTCGAAATTTCCCTTCGCCTGGTCGACGTTGGCTGAGGAGATCGCGATACGGAGATCCTCGAGCGTCATGCCGTACGACGCGAGCTGGGCGGGATTCGCCTGGATACGCACGGAGGGCTTCTGGCCGCCGCTGATGCTCACCAGTCCGACGCCCGAGAGCTGCGAAATTTTCTGCGCGAGGCGGGTATCGGCGAGGTCTTCGACCGCGGCCAGCGGAAGTTCCTGCGACGTCAGCGCCAGCGTCAGAATCGGCGCATCGGCGGGATTGATCTTGCTGTAGATGGGAGGATTCGGGAGATCGGTCGGCAGATACGTCGTCGCCGCATTGATTGCGGCCTGCACCTCCTGCTCGGCCACATCGATATTGAGGTCGAGCACGAACTGAAGCGTGATGACCGAGCTGCCGAACGAACTGTTCGACGTCATTTGATTCAGTCCCGGCACCTGCCCGAACTGACGCTCGAGCGGCGCCGTGACCGAACTGGCCATCACGTCGGGACTCGCGCCCGGATAGAACGTCACAACCTGGATAGTCGGATAATCGACCTGAGGCAGCGCGGAGACCGGCAATTCGAGCCACGCGACGAGACCCGCCAGCAGGATCGCGATCATCAGGAGCGAGGTCGCGACCGGCCGGAGAATGAATATACGAGAAGGATTCACTGCGTCGCTCCCGGCTTCACCGGGTTCGCCGCCAGCTGCACGCTGACCTTGCTGCCTTGCCGAAGTTTGTCCACGCCGTCGGTGACGATTATCTCACCCGGCTCGACGCCCGAGGCTATCGCCGACAAATCGCCCTGCGCGGCTGCAACCTTGACCGGGCGCATCGCGACCGTCTGATCCTGCTGGACAACGTAGACAAAGGTGCCCTGCGCTCCGCCTCTTTGC
>DASPQU010000509.1:0-2980 GCA_035624805.1 Binataceae bacterium (SeqCode)
CGCTTGAGGAACGGAACTTCTCGCGGATCAATTCGATGGATCGCCGCGAGAATCTCGCCGCATTGCGCCGCCATGATCTTGCGCGCCGGAGCAAAGCGTTCTTCGCGCAGGATTTTCGGCGCTAGAGTTTCCCCCTCAACGAATTCCGTTATGTATCCGCCGCCAAGTCCGTCGGCGTCATCAAAGATGGCCCGCACGCGCGGCGCAGGGACGCCCGCCTTGACCGCGGCGATCATTATCCGCGCGTCCTCTTCGGCGTTGAGATGCGGCATCAGCTCGGCCAGCGCCGCGAACGGATCGCCAGGATCGAGCTGCTTCGTGCTGGCAAGCTGAAGGATGTACTTGCCGCGCTTGCCTCCACAGTCAGCGTCAAACGCCCACGTAGTTTTGTTGGCGCCGCCCGTCAGCCGCTTGAGATCGAAAATCGTCCCGGGAGCGCCCATATGACGCGCCACCGCAGCCTGAAGCCGCGCCGCGAAATCATTGCTGCTCATACGCTTGCGATCGAATCGGGTTCCGTCGCCCTAGTCCATCGACGCCCTTGAAGGATCGCGGAAGAACCCGAACAGATACTGCGCAACGCGGCGCATCTGGATCTCCTCCGATCCCTCGGTGATGCGGTAGCGGCGATGATGCCGGAAGATATGCTCGAACGGCTTGTGGCGCGAATAACCGATACCGCCATGAACCTGCATCGCGCGATCTGCCGCGTCGCACACCAGCCGATTAGCGCGATAGTTGCACATCGCGACCTTGTCGGAGATCTTTTGCGCGACCTCGGGCTTGGACATCTTATCCATCTGCCACGCGGTCTTGTAAATCAGGTTGCGCAGCATCTCCGCCTCGGTATGCAGTTCGACCAGCGGCCATTGAATAGCCTGGTTGACCGCCAGCGCCTTGCCGAAAGGCTTGCGCTCCTTCGAGTACTTGACGGCTTCGTTGATGCAGTATTGCGCCGCGCCGAGGGAGGATGCCGCCTGGCGAATCCGATTCTCGTGCACGAAGTGCTGTGCAACCGCCAGTCCGTTTTCCGGATCTCCAAGAATCGCGTCTGCAGGGACGTAAATGTCCTTGAACGAAACGCGCGGATGGTCGGTCGGCATGTTGAACGTCCACATCCACTCTTCGATTTTGAATCCCGCGCTGCTGGTCGGCACGATGAAGCATGTGATGCCGCGCGCACTGCCATCCTTGCCCGCGGTCCGTGCGAAGACAAAATCGTGCGTTGCAACGTGGAGACCTGTGTTCCACATCTTCGCGCCGTTGATGCGCCATCCGTCGCCGTCGCGCACCGCGCGGGTCTCCATCCAGGTCGCATCGGAGCCGTGATTCGGTTCAGTCAACCCGAACGCGACGCGAATCGACCCGTCGAGCATGCCGGGGATGAAATGTTTTTTTTGCTCGGCGTTGCCGAAGTCTCGGAACATGAGGACTGTCGGCAGGTTCCCGACGATCGAGCTTTCGTTCTGAAGATCGCAGTGGAGGCCCAAGCCCTTGGCGGCAAGGTATTCGCGGATGATCGCCATCCCAAGGTTGGTGCCGTCCTTGCCTCCGTATTCCTTGGGCAGCGCGTAGCGATAGTGACCGGCCTTGTCGGCGCGGCGATGCATCTCGCGCAGGAGATCTTCCCATTCCTTGCGCGGAAGACCGCCGTGCTCGAAATCGGTGCGCGCCCATTCGCGGCGATGATCGAAGAACCGGATGTTGTCGTTTTCGCGTTCGAGCGGCTTGATTTCGCGCTCAATGAATTCGTCGAGTTCTTTCAGGTAAGCCTTTATATCCTGCGGTATATCGAAATCCACGGTTATCTTGCCTCCGATGACAGTACGAACCTCGGGTGGTCGTGGGCGGATTGTAGCGAAATCTATCTTTAGCGAAAGAGTCGCGCGCATCGCTTCCCGACGTGCAATTCCCCGGCATGTGCGATATACGCAGCCAGCGAAGCTGAGGTAAAAATGAGTACGAATTTGTTTCCTATTCGCTTTGGGGTGCTCGGCGCCGCAAAGATCGTTCCCAACGCTCTCACCACGCCCGCGCGCGAGGTGGACGGTGTCGAAGTAGTAGCCGTCGCCGCCCGCGATCCCCAGCGCGCCCGCGAGTTCGCGACCGTGAACCAGATTCCCCGCGTAGTGCGCTCCTATGATGAATTGATCAGCGACCCCGAGATCGATGTTATCTATAATCCGCTTCCCAATTCACTCCATTGCGAATGGAGCATCCGCGCGATGCGTGCAGGCAAGCACGTGCTATGTGAGAAACCGATCGCGTCGAATGCGATCGAAGCTGAGCAGATGGCGCGCGTGGCGAAAGAAACCGGCCGCATTCTCGTCGAAGCTTTCCATTATCACTATCATCCGCTGGCTGAGCGCGTGCGCTCGATTATCCAAGGCGGTCAGCTTGGCAAACTCTCGTACGTTGAAGGCGTCTTCACGGTTCCGATCCCACCGGACAATATTCGCTACGATTTGAGCCTCGCAGGCGGCGCGACGATGGATCTCGGATGTTATCCGCTGCACATGATCACCCACTTCACCGGGCTCAGAGCAAAAGTGCTTCGGGCCAAGGCGGTTAACGGTCCGGAGCGGATCGACGTTACGATGGAGACCGACCTTGAGCTCGCCGGGGGAGTCGCGGCTCGGATGAAATGTTCGATGGCGACAGACTCGACGATCAGCGCCACATTCAGCGCTCGAGGCGAGCGCGGCGAGCTGAACGTTGTAAATCCAGTCGGCCCGCACTGGGGCAATCAACTAACGATCAAGATTGGCGGTGAGGAAAAGCGCGAGAGCATCAAGGGCGACGCGACTTATACGTATCAGTTGCGCGCGTTCGCAGCCCTCATACGAGGCGAAGGAACCTTCCCGACCGACGCTGACGACGCGATCGCGAACATGACGCTTATCGACGACGTCTATCGCGCGTCGGGCCTGGGAATCCGCGCCGCCTAGGTTCCTCGGATCGAAATGTTGGCCACGCTCAA
>DASPQU010000510.1:0-2140 GCA_035624805.1 Binataceae bacterium (SeqCode)
TCATCACCGAGCGTGGCGTCGCCTATCCGCCATACAAGAAAACCCTGGCGGCGCTCAAAAGCGGATAAGCGGCCGGCTGCGCTCTCGATTTCGGGACAGGCAGCGACGCCTGTCCACCTGCAAACCTGAAGCGACGCCTTACTCTTCGAGATGGTCGAGGTACTCGGAGAGGCCGTAGCCGACCTTGTCGCCCCATTTCCACTGCGTCATGCCTTCCGCGATTCGAGTGACTACTCCGGCGCGGCGATTACGCAGCGGAATCATCGATATCACTTTTCCGGAAATGACTATTTGCTCTCCGCCTTCGGCAACGCAGGTCACCTTGATTACGTCGTGCAGCTTCTGCTCGCCGGTAAACTGCGTATCGACCGCAACACTATGAATATTCAAAATGGGCTTGCCTTTGCGTGCGATGAATCCGCCCGGGTGCTGGCTGCCGTCGCGATTCACGGTCAGTGACGCCATTGCGCCCAGACTCTCGTCAAAATTCATCGTCAGCCATCTATAGTACTTGGGCGCCTGCCAATAGCGCGGCCCCCAGCTATGGTCGCGCAGCCCGAGTCCGTCGAGTTTCAGATCCAGCGCCGGAGTCCCGTCGATTTTCACCCGCCCAACAGCGTGTCCGAGCTGCTCGAGATGGCCTTTCGCGAATCCCTGGCTCGGATCGCCGGTCGCTTTGATGCTCTCCCATCCGTCGGCCGTCTGCTCGCGTAATTCGCCGCCCCATCCCGGCGCAGTCGCATGATAGTCAATGACTAATTCACACTGGCCGATGGGATTATTCTTGAACGCGACCGCCGGATCGGCCATCTCCAGCGGGTTCTTCAGCAGACAGATGCTGCCCTTGTAGGTAAAGCGGTGATGCTCGAAATTTTTGATTACCTCGAACTTGAGTCCGCCGGCGTTGTGAGCGTCGTTGTTCGAAATCTCCGGCCGCTTGAACATAAAGCCGACTCTGCCGTCGGGCAGATAAAGGCAGACCGTCATTTCGGCATAGCCTTCGTTGGGACGGTTGCCGAGGCGAGCGAACCCACCGGCGCGATTGTTGCGGTCGTAAAAGTTGTAGTAGGCGCTTTCGTTGAAATTCGATTCGCCGCTGTTCGGATGCATCAAATCGTCGCTGTCGAGCAGCATCACTTTACGTTCGGGCATGATGAGGTCTCCTTGAGGCGCTTGGCCGTGAGTTTGTTTGTATCGTCAAGCTTTCGATCGCGATCGGAGTCGCAGATCGTCTTCGAGATAACGCGGATTTGCGATGCGCAGTTTGTCTTCCACGACTTGACGCACCACCTTCATCACGTCGGCACGCGCGGGATCGTGGTCGATTTCGCCCGTGCGGATTCTCTCGCTGAGCATCTCGTTCATCTTCACCGCGGCGGCGCGAACGTCGGATGTCGTATGTAGATGCGGCTTCTGTTCCTTCAGGAGAGCGGCCAGCGCGTCGACCTCGGAGCGCATGAATGTCTCGCCCATCTCGATTTCGCGTGCGACTATCTTGAGTACGTTGGCAACGACGCGCGTCTGAAATTGCCTGGCTCCTTCGGCGATCGGCACAAGCTCGCGCTCGACGAATTCCGATGCCGCAGTGAGCAGCTCGATAGCGGTTGGACGGTCCTGCATTGCGTATTGCCTATTCGATCAAATTGAGTAATTCGAGTTCGGTTTCCACCGTGCGCCGCCCGATGCTCGCGAGCTCGACGCTGTGTACGAAGCCGTCGATGTGAGTACGCGCCTGGCTAATCGTAATTATTCCCCATTTGAGATTGCCGAATACTTCCCAGAATCGCGCAGTCTCAGGGTCAACCGGATGGCCGCTGGCTTTCTCATACTCAGCCCAAAATTCCTCGCGTTGTCCGAGGCCGCCGACCGGGTTCTCATCCGCGCCGAAACGCCACGCGCGAGTGCATACCCATCCGAGGTCCGCCATCGGATCGCCGACATGCGTCAATTCCCAATCCAGTATCGAGCGCACGCCCTCGGGGCCAAAAATCACATTTCCAATCCGGTAGTCGCCGTGCACGAGCGTAGCGCGCGGATTTTTCGGAATTCGCTCGTACAGCCATCGAAACGCGAGTTCGAATGCGGGATGCGGTTCGAGCGCGATCAGACGGAAATTGCGCTCGTAACCCTCGACTTCGCT
>DASPQU010000511.1:0-12803 GCA_035624805.1 Binataceae bacterium (SeqCode)
TACAGCCGCTACTTCCATATTCCGCGCAACGGCGGCGATCTTCGCAAGCGCAGTGATTTGATCGCCGCGGCGACGCGCGAAGGCGCGACGCTCGTCATACTGATCAAGGAGATCGGCAGCGACGCGCTTTATGCGCTGCACATGATCGGGGAAAAACTTGCCGCCGCCGGCAAACCGGAATATCGCGAACGAATCGCGAAGTTCCATCGCCACTGCGCTGACAACGATCTCGCTGTCTGCGTGGGGCAGACCGACGTCAAGGGCGATCGCTCGCTCGGGCCCACGCAGCAGGACCATCCCGATTATTACGTGCGCATAGTCGAGGAGCGCCCCGACGGCATCATTGTCAGCGGAGCGAAGGTTCACACCTCGGTTTCGACCAACAGCCACGAGCTGATCGTTCTGCCGACGCGCGCAATGAAGGCGGAGGATCGCAACTACGCGGTCGCATTCGCGATCCCGTGCAATGCGCCCGGTCTGAAACTTATCGCGAGCCCGCACGGCGCGTCGAAAAAGAACGAGTTCGAGCATCCGATCAGCGCGCGTCACAAGATGATGGAAACGCTGACCGTGTTCGACAACGTTTTCGTGCCGAAGGAACGCGTGTTCCTGCAGGGCGAAACGGAAATGGCTGGACTGCTCGCGCTGACGTTCGTGCGGTTCCATCGCTTCACTGCGGTCTCGTACAAGCTCCCTCTGCTGGAGATGCTTTCCGGAGCGGCGTACGCGGTCGCGGAGGCCAACGGAATCACGCGCGCCGGCCACGTTCGCGACAAGCTGACGCATCTTGCGGCGTATCACACGACGGTGCGCGGACTTATCGAGCACGCGGCTGCGACCTGCACGATCGAAGAAGGCGTCGCGGTCCCGAACACGCTGATCACCAACGTCGCCAAGTATCACTTCGCACACAACTACCATGCTGCGGTGCAGATCGTTCAGGACCTCGCCGGCGGTCTGCTCGTGACCGCGCCCGCGTACGAGGATCTGACCGCCGAGGCGACGCGCGAATACGTGCTGAAATATATGGGGGGCGCGAAGGGCTTTGACGCGGAAAAGCGGATGCGCCTGCTCAACCTGGTAAGCGATCTCACCTCATCCGAATACGGCGGTTATCAGGAAGTGCTGGCCGTCCACGCGGAGGGCGGATTCGAAGCCGAGAAACTGCAAGCCTATCGCGAGTACGATTTCAAAACCGTCGCGAATTACGCGCGCAAGGTGGCAGGAGTGTAATCAGGCGGGATTCGATGATCCCAAAGCCAATCGCGAAGAGCGCCGCGCCCGTGCGCGGCGCTCTCTTTCTTTTTGCGATACTTGCGATTGCCGCGCCGGCGCTCGCCGCCGACGTTCATGTGTGCTTCACGCCGGAATACGAGGGCGGACGCTCGTGCACAAATCAGATCGACGACGCGATCGCTTCCGCGCGCAAACAGATTCTGGTGCAGGCGTACGATTTCACCTCGAAGCCGATCGGCAGCGCCCTGGTCGAGGCGCATCGCCGCGGCGTGGACGTTCGCGTCATCCTCGACGCCGAGCAGTTGCGCTCCAAGAATTACGAAGTCGACTACCTGGCGCGAGGCGGTGTACCAATCGCTGTCGATGCAAAGCACAACAACGCGCACAACAAGGTGATGATCATCGACGGCGAGACGGTCATCACCGGCAGCTTCAACTTTACGAAGGCGGCGGAGCGCGAGAACGCGGAGAACGTCGTGTTCATCCGCGACGCAGCGATCGCGCGCGAATACATCGCAAACTTCGATCGCCACGCGGCGCATTCGTACGCGTATCGATCGCGGTAACTATTTCTCGCTGCGCAGCTCGATCGTGTTGCCGTCGGGATCGAGGATCCAGAGCTGACGCCCGGCGATATTCGACGGCGCCTCGATAAACTCGATTGCCATCTCCTTGAGCGTGCGCCGGGTCTCGTCGAAATCCTCGACTTCGAGCGCGATATGCGGTCCGAGCGGATTGATTGTGCCTTCGCGCTTTTCAGCCGAAATCAGATGGATCTGATTCGTGCCGACGCCGTACCACGCGCCGCCGAATTTGAAATCGGGACGCGGAAGCTTGCGCAGGCCGAGCACGTTTTCGTACCAGCTCTTGGCGCGCTCAGGGTCGGTGATCCTGACGGCGGAATGACTGAATCCGCGAATCTTGATCATGGGCGCTTCTCCTCTCGCGAGCGCGAAGCGCGCCGCCCGCTTGTCGTTCAGCAGGCTCTTGATAAATCACAGCCTGCTCCCCCTCTCTTATCTCCCCCGCAAAAGCGCGGGGGAGAAGATTGAGGAAGGAAGCCATCTCTCACGCAGGGTGTTGAAGCGACGCCTGCAATTAAAACCGGCCGAAGTCATCTTTTCAACACCCTTTAATGTACTTCGCCGCCGCCGGCGACGTTGATCGACGTCCCGGTGACGTTGTCGGCCTGGCACAGATAAACCACGGCCTGACCGATATCATCCGGCGTCTGTTCGCGTCGGAGATACGTATTCTGGCCGATAAACCGATCGAACACCTCCGATTCCTTGATCTGCCACATCGGCGCGAGCGCCTTTACCAGCACGTCGGTCCACATCGCAGTGCGCAGATATCCGGGGCATACGGCGTTGACACGGATATTCGACGGGCCAAGTTCCTCGGCCAGCGCCTGCGTAAACGCGATAACAGCAAATTTGCTCGCGCAGTACGCGCCGACGGCCGCATGCCCGGTCTTGCCCGCCACCGAGGCGGTATTCACGATAGCGCCTTCGCCGCGTTTGCGGATATACGGGATACACGCCTTCGAGCACAAGAAGGGGCCTTTCGCGTTGACCGCCATCACGCGATCCCACTGCTCTTCCGGGAAGGCCTCGATAGTCCCCACCGCGATGATGCCGGCGTTGTTGACGAGGATATCGATTCCGCCGAGTTGCGCGGCAGCCTCGCGCGCCATCCGTTCGCAGTCGGCGTACCTGGTCACGTCAGCGAGGATCGGCACGGCTTTCACGCCGAGCTTCTTCACCATCTCGACCGTTTCGGCGAGGTCGGCTTGCGCCGCGAGATTATAGGTCAGCGTGGGATCGGCGGTGTTTCCGAGGTCGACCAACGCGAGGTTGCATCCCTGGGATGCGAGTCGGAGTGCGATGCCGCGCCCGATACCGCGCGCGCCCCCGGTTACAATTGCATTTTTGCCGCGAAGTTCCATAGCAGTTCCTTTCTCCCCGCTATCTATCACTTCGTGCGGTTTTTTCCAGCGAAATCCAGAGCGTTGACTAAATACCGCGCCGGCATTGCCGGATAGATGCGCTGCATCATGAGCGGCGGCAATTGCGCTGATGATACGGGTCCAGACTCCGACCCTCCGCCAGCGAACTCACTCAGCCTCGCTCGGATCGGTCGAAATCGCCCTTAGCTGACTCCAGAGCAGCCGAACATGTACTCGCCGGTTTCTGGCCGTTATGTTCGAGCGATGACCCCGGCTCTCTCCGTTCTTCTGGACCTCGACGGCACTTTGATTGATTCGCTGCCCGGCATTTTAGCAAGTTGCAGGGCAGCGCTACGTGCCCTTGGGCATGAACCGGAGGGAACGCTCGACATAAAGCGCGCCGTCGGGCCGCCGATTGAGAACATGATGCAGGTTTTGCTGCAGCCGTACGGAGACGACAGAATCGGCGAAGCAGTAGCGGCCTATCGTCAACACTACGGCGAAAGCGGCTTTCTCGGAAGCGAGCCCTATCCGGGGATTTGCAGCGCTCTTAAAGACATGCAACAGGCCGGATTGCGAATTTACCTGGCAACGTCGAAGCGGGAAGCGTTCGCGAGCTGCATTCTGCGCCATCTGGGGTTTGCAATATACTTTGATGGCGTCCACGGTTCAGTGGCAGGCGGCGGGCTGGATCATAAGCCGGAACTGCTCGCCCATATTTTGTCCCAACACAATGCTTTGCCCTCGCACAGTCTGATGGTCGGGGACCGCCGTCATGATATTTCCGGTGCTCATGCGGTTGGAATGCGCGGTCTCGGCGTGCTCTGGGGGTATGGTACCCGAGACGAACTTGAGACTGCCGGTGCAGATCAACTGGTTGAATCGACTGCGGATCTCGCTAGCACGGTTCTTTCGATGGTCAGCCGTACGCAATCTTCGGACTAGGCCTCTGGAGGCTCGTTCAAATCAGAAGCCCCATGTCGGTCGAGCACTCGTTACCACGTCCCCAAGTTTACCGGCACTCGGCCTAGTCGAATGCGCTTTCGCCGCTGATGTCGCGACCGAGGATGAGCGTGTGGATATCGAACGTTCCCTCGTAGGTGTTGACTGTTTCGAGATTCAGCATGTGCCGGATAATCGGATACTCGTTGACGATTCCGTTTGCGCCGAGCATGTCGCGGGCGATGCGTGCGATCTTGAGCGCCTCGTTTACGTTGTTGCGCTTGGCGAACGATACGTGCTCGGCGCGCATCCGCTTGGAATCCTTGAGCTGTGCGAGCCTGAGACAAATCATCTGCGCCTTGGTGATTTCTGTCAGCATCCCAACGAGTTTCGATTGCACGAGTTGATAGCCAGCCAGCGGACGGCTGAACTGTTTGCGTGATTTCACATAGTCGAGCGCGCAGTTGTAACAGCTTCGCGCTGCGCCGATTGCGCCCCATGCGATTCCGTAGCGCGCCTGGGTCAGGCAGCTCAGAGGAGCGCGCAGGCCGCGCGCTTCGGGAAGCTGGGCGCTGGCGGGGATCCGCACATCTTCGAGGATCAATTCGGACGTAATCGACGCGCGCATCGAGAATTTGCCTTTTATGTCGTGCGTCGAAAATCCCGGCGTTTCGCGATCGACCAGAAATCCGGTTATGCCCTCATCGACTTTGGCCCATACGACCGCGACATCCGCGATCGATCCGTTGGTGATCCATCGCTTCGTTCCGTTGAGAATCCATCCCGATCCGTCACGTCGCGCGCGCGTTTCCATCCCGCCCGGATCGGAGCCGTGGTCAGGTTCGGTTAAGCCGAAGCATCCGATCAATTTTCCTTTCGCCATCTCCGGCAAGTAGCGTTTCTTCTGTTCCTCCGATCCGAAAGCATAAATTGCATACATAGAAAGCGAGCTCTGCACGGAAGCGAAAGAGCGCAATCCGGAGTCGCCTGCCTCAAGTTCCTGCATGATGAGTCCGTAGGCGATGTTATTCATCCCGGCGCACCCGTAACCATGCAAATTTGCACCGAAAAATCCCAATTCGGCCATCTGCGGAATCAGGTTTGATGGAAAAGTTTCACCTGCGAAATGGCGCTCGATATTGGGAAGCACCTCGCGATCGACGAACTGTTTGACGGTATCACGCGTCATCCGTTCCTCGCCGGATAGAAATTCATCAAGGTTAAAGAAATCGAGATCTTTCAATAAATCCGCCATATTATGCTCCTGCAGGAAGCCGGATTCGGCCTCGGATCGGAAGTCGGTTATCAACAGTGGGGCTGTTCATGCCTCGATGGGGACGTATTGCCAGAAGTTCGGGGTCAATGTTGAATTGACCCCGGTCGAATTTAGTCCGGCTACACGTTGCTTCAAATTCGCCCATCAAATAGCCTTATGTGAGGGCCGATTCAGTATGCACATAGAAACGCTAAAGGTCTTCTGCGACATAATTGAAAGCGGAAGCTTTTCTTATGCCGCTTCGCAAAATTTCGTTACCCAATCGGCGGTGAGTCAGCAGGTTCGCAGCCTCGAGGAAAAGTACGATTGCCGATTGATAGAACGCGGACGCGCTGGAGTCAAACCGACCTCAGCCGGACAGATTCTGTATACCGCTAGCAAGGAAATCGTTCGGAAATTCCTCGAACTCGAGAATCGCTTGCGCGAAATCGGCTCTGTCGTCGCAGGGAGCATCCGCGTCGGAACCGTGTACAGCGTTGGTTTGCACGAACTGCCGCCATATCTGAGCGAGTTTTTGCGTACCTATCCTGCAGTAAATGTGCATCTGGAATATCAGCGCGCGAACAAAGTTTATGAAGATCTGATCGAAGGAAAAATCGATCTTGGCATCGTCGCCTATCCGGCCAAGCGCAGTCAGATCGTTACGATTCCGTTCCGGCACGACGAGTTGGTACTCGTAGTGCAACCAAGCCATCCTTTGGCGCGCCACAACAAAATCAGCGTCGGACAGCTCTCAGGTCATGATTTCGTCGGATACGAACGCGATATCTCAACGCGCAAAGCCTCCGACCGTATCCTGCGCGACTTCGGCGTCAAGGCGAACTACACGATGGAGTTCGACAATATCGAGACCATCAAGCGTGCGGTAGAAATCGGCATGGGATGCGCGATCGTGCCGAAGCTGACGGTCGAAAACGAGATTTCGCGCGGCTCGCTGAAGATGATCGAGTTCCAGGAAGGCCCGTTTGCGCGGCCACTGGCAATCATACACAAACGCGGGCGCGAGCTTTCCCCGGCGGCACGGAAATTTATCGAGCTTCTGACCAAGGGCACTCCGAAAGAGGGTGGACGCGGCTCGCGAGGCGACAAGGCCGACCGCGGAGACCGCGCAGAGCGCTCCGAGCATGCCGAGCGCCCCGACGGAGTTCGCGCTGAGCGGGTGGAGAAAGCGACCAGCCCCTGAAGCGCGTTGGCTATCGCTGAAAGTACGAAGGGCGGATTCGGAATGCGAATCCGCCCTTTCTTTCTCTTTCCTGAACAGCGCCGATCAAATCTGCGGCTTTTTAAATCCGCCAAGCTCCTGCTCAAGAGCTTTCGCAAACGCCAGCACGGTTTCTTCGCCGAACGCGCGCCCCATCACCTGAACACCGATCGGCAATCCGTGCTTGTCATGGCCCGCCGGAACCACGATTCCGGGCAGACCCGCGCAGTTGCCCCACAAGACAGGCCAGTTCGCGGCGTAAAGGCTGTGGCTTTGTCCGTCTACGTCGACTTCGAGCGCGTCGTGCGGGAAAGCCGTCACGCAGAACGGAGGCCCGATTATGATCGGATATTCCTCCATGAACTGCTGAAGCTGAACGCGGAAGATGTCGCGCTGGATCGAGAGCATGAAATATTCGGCGGCTGATTTCGACGGCATCGGAGCGAGCACCATGTTTCGCGCTCGCTCGCGCATCAGATGCTCCTTGCCTGCGAACATCTGGCGCGTAAGCTCGTTTCCGTCGGCCATCGCGTACTCCCACCATATCTTTGCGGCGTCGGCGATCGGCGGGTTCTTCTGTTCAACGCGAACTCCGATTTTCTCCAGCGCCTTGGCGGCCTTCTCGACCGCCGATCGAATTTCGGCGGCAACCGGAGTTAGGCCTTCGATTCCGCTAAAAAATGCGCACGCGACTTTCTTCACATTGACTTTCTCGGGATGCGCCTGGGGCGTCGGGACCGTATAGGGCGTGCTCGGGTGGGGTCCCTTGATGATGTTGTAGGAAAGCGTGAGGTCATCCACGTAGCGCGCCATCGGGCCGATCGTCGCCATATGCGCGATCGGCGGCGGCGCTGCGGGCGAGGGCGGGAGATGTCCCGTGCCGGGAATCGTTCCCCACGACGGTTTCAATCCGACCACGCCGCAGAAATGCGACGGGACTCGAATCGATCCGCCGTAATCGGAGCCGAGACCCATAGCTGCGAACCCTGACACGAGCGCCGCAGCTTCACCGCCGCTCGATCCTCCGGGCACACGCGAGCGATCCCAGGGATTATTGGTGGCTCCGAAAACGGGATTACAGCAGTCGTAGTCCATCGCCATTTCCGGGATGTTCGTTTTGCAGATGACGATCGCGCCGGCGGCGCGCAGGCGGGCGACAGCGGGCGCATCTTCAGGCGGGATATAGTGTTCGAGGATTTTCAATCCGTCCGTTGATCGCACGTCCTTGGTTGCGATCGAATCTTTAATTGTGATCGGCAGGCCCTCGAGCGGGCGGACGTCCTCGCGTCCCGCGAGCCTGCGATCGGCTTCGTCAGCTTCTTCGGCAGCGCGTTCCTCGACGATCGTAACGACGGCGTTGAGCTTGTGGTTTTCGGCTTCGATACGTTCCAGGAAAGCCGACACCATTTCCGCCGATGAGACCTGGCGCGAGCGAAGCATCTCGACGAGTTTGGTTGCCGGCGCAAAGAATAATTCGTCGGAGAATTTCATCGGGCACCTCGTTTTCGACTAAGTAGCAAAGTGCCGCGTGCGGGCCAATTGCCGACGCGAATGCGCGGACGCCCGAAGAGAGAAGAACTATTTCGCGAGTACCTCGCGCATGCGATCGCGATCGAATCCCGCGATAATCGTGCGCCCTTTGATCGTCAGCGGACGCTTCAGAAGATTCGGTTCGCGCGCCATCAAGCGAATCGCGTCACGCACGCCGAGCTTCTTATCCTTAAGCCCCAGCGCCTTGTAGGCGGGACTTTTCGGATTGATGAAGTCACGCGGGTCGCCGTCGCCGAACAGGCTCGTGAGTTCGGCTTCGGTAAGAGGCGCGCGAGCGTAATCGCGCTCATCGAGGTCGACTTTCAGGTCGTTGCGCAAGAAACTTCTTGCGTTACGACAGGTCGTTCAGGTCGATTTCCAGATGAATTTCGTCGCGCTCATGTAAGTGCGCTCGTTCCTTGAAAACCAATGCCAGCCGATCCGGGATTCCGCGCGCGCCGGCCAATACTGACCAGACGCGCGGGAATGACGCCAAAGAATTCGGAGTCGCAGGTTACTCGATGCTGTGATCCGGCTGCGAGGCGCCCGAGCCTCCGCTTCCACCGGTCGCGCCGGTTCCGCGATCAATCTTCTGCCAGTTTGCCCCGCTGGTCGGCGCGGCGTTCGCAGTTGAGGTCGCCGTAGAGGTCGTCATCGGTGTCTCCGCGACGGGCGACCCTGTAATCGGCTGCACGGTGCTCGCGGTTGCCGACGGAGCGGTTTCTGTCGGGCCGCTGAAATGAAGCTGCTGCTTGCCCGAGATCATGTCGGGGGTAACTACGTAGTCGCCGCCGAGCGAGCTGCGCCAGATCGTGTCCGCAGTTTGAGTATTTCCGGCGGTGATGAGCCACGCACCGCCGCCGACGAGTCCGCCGAGAATCCCGTAAACCAGCTTCGCCGGAATATAGAGAACATTGCTCACAAGGGCGGCCGCGCCGTAGCCCGCGCCTTCCCAGTTGACACCGCCTTCCTGGGGTTGCGGGACTTGCGAATTAGCCGCGCTTGGCTGCGATTGCGCCAGAGCGGAGCCGGCGCTTGCTACGAGCATCGACAGTGCGAACGTTCCCGCAGTAATAGTCGCGGTCAGTTTCTGTTTACGCATGATTTGCCTCCTCATCCTCCCAATCGACGTACGAAAAAACTTAATCGACCTTCACCACCGCATCCGCAGGCAACAGCTTAAGCAGATGCTTGAGCGCCCTTTCCAAGTACTCCGGATCCTTTGATTCTAATGTAAGCTTTACACGATATTCGGGGTCTCCGATACGCGGGTATGACCCCAGCATCAAATCGGGGTATGCGGCCATCGTATTATTGAGATGCTCGGCGAGGCTGCTCTCGATCGCGCGACTGTATATCGTTCGGATGTGGTACGGGTCAGCGCCGAAGCGCGGAATCAGCTGCAACAGCTTGGACTCGAATAGCTGCGGTATTCCCGGCAGGATATAGACGTTCTCGATCTGTACGGTCGGAAACCTGACATCGCCGCCTTCGTTCAGGACCGCGCCTTCAGGCACCTGCGCCATCTTGAGCATCGCGGCGTTGACGCGATCGCCCATATGGTCGCGGATCACCTTCTCAAGCACCGGATTCATCACGATTTTGCGGCTGAAGGCGCGAGCAACGCCCTCGATCGTCAGATCGTCGTGAGTAGGGCCGACGCCGCCCGAGGTTACGACGAAATCGAAGCGCGCTGAGCAGCGCGAGACTTCTTCAGCGATCGTGTCGAGATCGTCGGGAATTACCGAGATGCGCCTAAGATCGATACCGGCCTTGCGAAACTCGCGCGTGGTGAAAAAAGCGTTGCTGTCCTGGATCTTCCCGGACAGAATCTCGTTCCCAACCACCACCAGCGCTGCCGTTCGGTCACGCATCGCCGACACATTATCTACACTCGTAGCGAAGCCCGGCAAGGAGGCGCGCGGCAAATTTAACAAATGGGCCGCGGATTCGCGGCTACGGCTGCGCGCGATCGATATCGGCGGCGCGCTCGCGAATAAAATCAGCGAGGCGCTTCTTCAGCCGCGTCTCGATTTGACGAACGCGCTCGCGGCTGATTCCGAAGCGCTCGCCGATTTCCTGCAACGTCATCGGATCTTCGGCGAGCAGTCGGGCGTTGAAGATTTCGAGTTCTTTGTCCTTGAGGGTGGCGGCGAATTCGTCGACCTGCTCCTTCGCAAATTCCCGCCATTCGTCGCCTGCCGCCCTTTCTTCCGGATTCTCCCCGAGATCCGGAAGCACATCGCCCAAACTGGCGCCTTCGTCGTCGGCGGAAAGCGGCTGATCGAGCGACACCTCGCTCTGCGCCATCCGCTCCTGCATCTCGCGGACCTCGCTTTCCTTTACGCCCATCCGCTGCGCGAGCAGCTTGGGTTGCGGGGCGAAGCCCTCGGCTTCGAGGCGCTCGGTCTCCTTGCGCAGGTTGAAGAAGAGTTTGCGCTGGGCCTGCGTCGTTCCGATTTTGACCAGGCGCGAGTTGTTGATCAGGAATCGATAGATATAGGCGCGAATCCACCAGACCGCATACGACGGAAAGCGAATCCCGCGATAGGGATCGAAATTCTTTACCGCTTCCATCAGGCCGACGTTTCCCTCCTGAATCAGATCGAGGAGGTTTTTTGAGGCGCGCGCGAACTCCATCGCGATTTTCACGACGAGGCGCAGGTTTGCGGTGACCAGCTTGTAAGCGTCGGCGGGATCGTGATGCTTGAAGTAACGCTTGGCGATTACGCTCTCTTCTTCGCGCGAGAGCAGCGAGAATCGTCTAATTTCGGCGAGATACCGGCTGAGCGAATCGTAAGGGACCAGAGAGAAATCGGGCTCGCGCGCCTCTGCGGGAGGCTCTGCCCGGGGCTCGGATATTTCGCCGCCGGCTTCGTCGATTTCGTCGGAATCGAGAGCGGCTGTCGATTCGTCTGACAGGATTGGTTCCGCATCGGTATCGACGGGTTCGGCGCGAATATCGAGCGGCTCGCCGCCGGCAAGCTCGCCGTCTTCGGTGCGCCGGAAATCGCTGAGTTCGATCGTGGTATCTGTCGCTTTGGCGCGCTTTTTTCTGGTTGGCTTCACCGCGCGCGCCGAGACAGACGTACGGCCTGCGGTTTCCGAAGCGGATTTGCGAGACTTGCGAGCCACAACAAAAATCCAGGGTTCTCGACGGCCGAGGAACCCCTGCTGGCTTTCGGATGCGGACGAAGAGCCGCCGCCGATCGATACCTACTTCTTGCTGCCGGAATCAGGAGCCTCGATCGTAACTTTCGCCGCCGCGATCTCGCGCAGCGCCGTGACAACTTCCTTGTTGTCCGATTCGACGAGCGGCGGCGCACCCTTGAGTAACTGCTTCGCCCGTCGCGCCCCCGCGAGCACCAGCTCGAATCGATTCGGGATCACCTGGAGGCAATCTTCTACAGTAATACGTGCCATTAGCGGTAATTCTCCGGTCCGCAGCGCGATGTGTCAACGCCGTCGCGAACCGGAGTTGCACTACGACTTGTCAGCCGCCGTATTGGAAGCCGCATTCCTTGAGCGTGAGGATTTCGCCTTCCTTCTTGACGCACGCCTCGGTCACTTTGCCGACGACGGTGCTGTGATCGCCGAGTTCATAGAATCCGACGACGTCACATTCGACCGCCGCCGGCGCATCGCTGATAATCGGCGCGCCGTTCTTGCCTGATTCATACGCATAATTTCCGAATTTCCCGCTCTGCGGCTCGACGTGCTTGAAATATCCCGTCGCAATCGACTTTTGTCCCGTGCCGAGGAAAGAGAGCGAGAATTTTCCCGCATCCTTGACGATTTGATGAATCGTCGAGTCCTTTTTTATCCCGACCACAACGAGGGGAGGATTAAACGCCGTTTGAGTGACCCAGTTTACGGTCGCTACGGTCTGTTTTCCGCCGTGCGATGCTCCGAGGATATAAAGCCCATAAGGAATCATCAGGAGCGTGGTCTTCTTGGCCTTCTCGTCCATGAGAGTGGTTCCTTTTCAAAATGAGGATTTGCCCGTCGGCAACCCCACGTCTAGCATCGCGCGCGAAAATAAAAAACGGCGCGAAGCGATTGCTGCACTCGGAAGGACGCAGATTAGGCGCCGATCAGATTTCCGACGCTGCCAGTCGATATCGGATGCTTCGGAAATACGCGTCCGACGCTCTGTGAACCAAGCCCCATGTGGCGCATCAGCACGAGCGAAATCGGATCGCGAAAGTCTGTGGTAATCGCAAGATCGCGCTCTTGATAGAGGTTGGCATTCGACAGCCCCGGCCATCGACCGTATACGCGTCCTCCGCGGACCGGACCGCCCATCACCCACATCACGTTGCCGTGTCCGTGATCTGTTCCGGCGTTACCGTTCTGACGCATGGTGCGCCCGAACTCGGAGATCACCAGGATGATGGTATCGTCGTATGAATGGCCGAGAGCGCTCGCGAGATGCGCGAGGCCGTCGCCCAGTGGTTTCAGATGATTCGCCAATTGGCCCGTCGCCGCTCCCTGATTGACGTGCGTGTCCCATCCACCGAGCGCGAGGAAGGCGACGCGTATCGTCGGATCACGCTGAATTAGCCGCGCGAGCCGGTCCGCGTCCTCGTTGAATCCGTATGGAGCCGGGGCTCCCCCGTCGGCCTCTTTCATGTCCTGCGCAAGCTCGCCCATCAGGCGCGCGCGCGCGG
>DASPQU010000512.1:0-9222 GCA_035624805.1 Binataceae bacterium (SeqCode)
ATATTGGCGTCTTCCAGAGCACCGATGGCGGCAACACGTGGGCATCGTTCAATGGCGCCAACCTGCCGCTCGGCGTGCCGGTTTACGACATTCAGCAGAACAACAACGGCACGATTTTCATCGGGACCCACGGCCGCGGCGCATACAAACTACCGAGCCAGCCGAGTCATCCTGCGTTCTTCACGGGCGAGGCTTCCTTAGGGGGCGGCTGGTACTATCTGGCGTTTTCCGACGGCGCTCTGTTCGGCTACTACACGTATAACTGGTTCCCATGGCTGTATCACCAGGACATGGGATTTGAGTATTTCGCAGACGCTCAGAATTCCGCGCACGGGGCCTTTTTGTACGACCTAATTCTTGGACAGTGGTTTTACACGGATCCGGCGAACTTCTCGTATTTGTACAATTTCGGCGCCGGCGCCTGGTACTTCTATTCCCAAGCCACTGCAGATCACTACACCAGCAATCCGCGTTGGTTTCTCAACATGAGCACCAAGGTCTGGATCCACAGCCCGTGATAACGAGAACGTAAATCGCAAAAGGGCAAATTCAGAAATAAGGCCGCGAAGTTCGCGGCCTTATTCTTTCGAGGCGCCTTCGACCCCTTCTCCGATCTCGTCGATCGTCGCGGGTTGCCGTTTTCGAATGTCTCTGAAAGCGGTTCCGATGCCGTGGCCAAAACGATGGTAACGGCCGGTCAATAGCAGGGACATTACGGCGGGTATGCGTTTGAGACGCTGCGTCGGAAGCGTGGATCGGCGCTCCTGATAATTGAGCCAATCGTCGAGCATGCGGGCAAGGCGCCTGTCACCCTCTTCGAGCATGCGATCGCGAAGCCATTTGACCTCGCGCCGCGTGCCGAAGAACGTGCGATGCAAATCTTCGTCTGCGTCTGCGCCGTTATGAATGCCTCTTACGGTGTACGGCAGATGTATCAGCGTTTCGATGTGGCCGCGCAGATTCGCATACGCCCCGATACCCATCCGCCCGGCGGCAAGATCCTGCCGCAGCCAATTGTTCATCAGGTATTGACGATACATGCGATGGGTATCCACTTCCGAGGTAACCGTATTACCCATTGCATCGGACTGACTATCGGCCCGCCAATGATAAAATGCGAGGTATTGCGGAATCAGGTAGACATCGTAGCGGGACAGGAATCTAACCAGGAAATCCCAGTCTCCGAGATACGGTATCGCTTCGTAAACCGCGCCGAGATCATTGTAGGCCTGACGGCTGAACAAAAATGAGATCGGCGGTATAAAATTGCCGACCAGCATCCGATCGAGGCTCAGAAATCCATGCGGCACCCACGGATTGAACGCCTCCACCGCCTCGATATGAACGAGGTTTCCCTGAATTCGCTCGATCACTCGATTGCTGTAGGTCGTGACGCCCTGCACGCCGGGAAACTTTGCCTGTATGATGCTCAACTGCCGCACGCAGACGGAAAGGAACTCCGACGCCCACGTGTCGTCGTCGTCGTGAATTACCAGCAGTTCGCTTTCAATCGCCTCGATACCGACCTTGCTCGCTCCTTCCATCCCCAGCGAGCGCGGATTGTGCACGATCTTGATTCGCCCCTTCGCACGGTCTTCGTAGGTGTCTAGGAGGCGATCGACAGGCTCCGGTACGCCGCCGTCATTGACGATCACCATTACCCAATCGGGATAGGTCTGACTGAGCACGCTTTCGATTGCGCGCTTGAGCAGCACCACCCGGTTTTTAGTGCGAGTTACTATTCCGACGACAGGATTTGCGGTCATCTTCGATGCGGGCTGTTCGTTCAGGCTCGGGCATCTGACTCGTTCAGCCGGGCCTTGGGAGTATTCGGTCGATTACGCACTCTGAATCCGGCTTTCCAGTAGGCGCGGCCAAGCTCGGCGCCATACAAGCCCCGATCGCGGGAGGTAAACGCGGGGGCCAGCGGAAGCCGTTTTTGGGTCGAGCCGGCGATGTCGCTATGAGTGAGATCGCCCAAAAGTTCCGCTTCTTCGCGGGTGGGCTCACTGGCGAGTCGATAGAAATCAGCCGCCCACGCCCGGCCGATCAGCACCTCGGCGGGGAAATCGCCGAAGTATTTCATAAAGTCGTCCAGGAATTGCTCGGCTCCTTTCTGAACACGCGCGGCGAGTGCGCAATACTCGGCGTCCTGCGTATTCTCCTCCAGCACCGGCTCAACGCGGCCGTCGGCGGCTCTGCGATAGCCAAGCGTCGTCCCGTGCGGAGCGGCCATCGCGAATTCGAGAAGTTCGACGCCGCCTTCAAGCAGCGCCCGATTGCAGTCGTCGGGCTGGCCGTAGTGAGTAATCCATCCGCGCATCGAATGTCCGGGATAATCGTTATCGTGCGCTTCCTTATGCAGTCCCAGATAATAACCCTTCACTTCCAACGACCGATGGGCTGCGCCAAGCAACCGGAGAATCGATCCCTGCATGTTTCCACACCAGCCGATATCCACGAGCGCAAGTTTGCGCGCGTCACCCACATACTGTTCGAGATATTCCGTCACAAGCGGCCGGCGTGCAGAGCCTTCCCGCAGCAGTGCAGGGAAAAGTGTTGCGAGAAGCTTGTGCATCTTGGGGTCGTTCGATTTTACGACTTCGTCAAGCGACTCAAACCCGGCCGAGCGTACCGCCGCCGCATGCATCCCAGGCGCCAGCCCAAGTCTGCGAAGATGGTCGGAGACCGTGCGATTCGATTTTCCAGAGTAAAGATGCCAAAGGCGGTGGGTCGGAAAATCGGTCATGCTCGCGAGCAGCAGCGCCGCGCGCGAAACATAGACATAGTCACAGGGAACATCAATTTTGTGATTTTTCAGAAATCGACCTAGATTGCGCGACACAAACCATGAATCGCGCGCGAGCAGAAGAACCCGGTCCGGCCGCGTTTGCGTGATCAAATCCGTCAGCCAGAGCATGAAGCCGGTAAAGAGCGGCCCGAAGATTCGGTAACCGATCCGTTCCCATCGATCTGCAGCCTTGCTTCCGCCCTCGATAATCCACTTGCTGATGAGACCGCGTATTATCGCCCCGACCGCGTGTCCAGAGAACGCTTTTTCGTGGCCGATGTTCATCAGCACCTTGTCGGGAAGACGCTCGTGCGGAAGATGAACCGCCGTGCAGCCGGCTGCTTTCGCCATCTTGTAGTCGCCGTGCTCGTTGTCGCCGAAGTGAGCAATTCGCGCCGGCAAAACGTTGAAATGCGATGCGATGTGGCGAAACATCGTGCCGTCGCTTTTGCTCACCGCCTTATGACACGAGACGAACACGCCGTCATGATCCGTGAATCCGCATCGCGCAAGCAGCTTCTCGACGGTCGCGGCTGGAAGATACATATCCGAACAGAAGATGACCCGCTTGCCTGCAGATCGGGCAAAAGAAATCAGCTCATGTATTGACTGGTTCGGATATACGAGCGCCTCTTCGAGCTCCAGCTCGGTGCGCTTGAGGAGGTCGATGAGCGAAGCGTCCGCGCCCGACAATCGCGCGAACTCTTCGTAAATTTCTCCGAACGTCACTTCCGATGAATTACGCGCCGCGCGCTTGCGCTCCCGCGCCTGCTCTTCCGCATGGATTCGCATTTCCGGAAATGCGTTGATAGTGTCGGGATGATGCAGCGCCTCGGTGGTCGTCATCAACCTGAGCTTCACGAGCGCAAAGACGTCGGTCGGATGGGCAATCGCGCGAAAAATTGCAGTGTCGAAAACGTCGAGCGAAATCAGATCGTGACGCGAAATCGTACTGTTTATGGATGCGTCCATGCGTGATGATTCAGGCCACTCCGGGCAACAACTGACTGTCCGACCCGCCATTATATGGTAATTGCCAAATCCTTGGACAGATCTCCGCTGCTCGGCGCGCGGCAATTGTCCAAATTCGCTGCGGCGATTGTCGCCTGTCTTCTATGTGTCGCGTGCAATAGTGAAGCGTCCAACGTAGTTCCGGCGATCGATAATCAGCAGGCAACAGGAACGTCACAATCTCAAGCGTCACCGGACGGAGCCTCGGGTATCTTCGGCGCCCTCGCGCCCCGATTCGGAAACATGCCGACCTATGTTCCGCCGCCGAGCGAATGCGTGCGCGTGCTGGACGCCGGCGGAACCACGGAAATCGCGAAAGGCGTATGCTCCGGAGTTTCACGCCAGTTTCGAGTGGCGCTTCCACCGGGCAGCTACATCGTGGAGGCGGGTGGCGAGATGCAAGGTTCGGGGGACGCGGCCCATTTCGTCCCAAAGCGCTACACCGTCGAGGTGCAAGCGGGCCAATGGGTCGAAGTCGCAACACCGCCGAGTCGAGGCCCGGTTCCCTAGCCGCGAGCTACGATTTCGCCAGCGCGGCGAATGTGGTCAGACGAACATCGCGTTTCGCGAGCGCCTCGCGGACGCGCGGGCCGGTGAGAATCTCCACCTCGCGCTGAGCCGCCGGCGACGGAGGCACGCCGCCGATATCCATCGCGGGATGAAAATACATCTCCGTCACACCGCTTCGCAGTCGCTCGATCACGCCAAGTACGTATGTTTCGCTCATATTACCGCTCTGATGGAGGCCGAACAGCCAATCATTGGTGCGAATCCCCCGCTCGCGAGCTTTTCGACGCGCGCGGCGGGAGAGCGCCCGAAAGATCACGCCTTCAACGAGTTTGCGAGGAGCGTTATCGCGAGCGAGACGCAGCGTAGTTATCACCGGTTCGCGCGGAAGTCGGATGAACGGCACGTGATGCTCGGCGGCGAGATCGATCAGGATGTCGGCCAGCACCGGATGGACATGGAAATTAAGATGCCCGTCGATGTGATCGAGTCGACCGACGAGCTCGAGATGCCTTTCCACCTGCGCTCGCAATACCGCTCGCAACGCCGCATGAATCTTCCGAGCGAAGAAATAGCGAAAGCCGGCGGCGACCGCGTTGTTAGTGAAATTGCCATCCTTGTCAACCAACCCGGCCAGTTCTCGCGGCCCCATCACGCTGCGTCCCATGCACACGACGGCATGAAGTCCCACATCGAGCGTCGGAGTTTCGGAGGCAATCCTTGACGCTTCTGCCGCCGCCGGCGCCGCAACCATCAGGCTCGTCGCGGTGAGAATCCCTTCGCGATGACATCGCACGACCGCGGCGTTAACCTCGGGAGACAGGCCGAAATCGTCGGCATTGACGATCAGAAACTTGTCGCTGCTCGAACTTCGATTGGCATGCGCGCCGAGCGCAATTGCTTGACCATCGGCCATTTGCGCGCAATTTTGCTTGCACCGCGGTCCTCGCTCAAGACCGCCGCACAGGGGCTTACTGGTTGATTCTGATCTTCTATGCGTTCGCGCGCGAGGTTGCGCCGCTCAAGCGACGGCTCAAAAGTCGCAAACCGCTGGACGCCGGTATGCTCAGAGGCTTTCGGGTCGAAAATGGCAGGAGCGAATTCGTTTTCATCGCCTCGGGAATGGGGCCGAATCGCGCAGGCGAAACAGTGCGAGCCGCTTGCGAGACCTACAGCGGCATCGAATTCATCCTCTCGATCGGCGTCGCAGGCGCGCTCTCGGCAGGACTCAAAACCGGCGACATTATCGTCGCAAATCGTATCATGAGCGACACGGGCGAGAAGGTCGACGTTATCGAATGCGCGCAAGCGGCCGATCGTTTTGAGAGCGCGCTGCGTGCGGCGAAGATCCCTTTTTCTGCGGGAGCGATCCTGACTTCCGGTACCCCCCTTCTTGACGGGCGCGAAAAGCGCGCCGCCAAGGAGCGCAGCGGCGCGATAGCCGTCGATATGGAAAGCGCCGCAATAGCCGCTGAGGCTTTGTCACGCGGCATACCTTTCGCGGTCGTCCGCGCGATCATCGACGAACTCGAAGATGAGGTGTTCGGAGCCGATCTTCCCGACAGCGAAGGAAATGTCGGCGCCGGCGCGGTTGCGGCCTATTTCGCACGCAATCCGGGAGCGATCCTGCGCGTGCCGCGAATGATGGTCAATCTGAGCCGGGCGACTCGCGCGCTGGCCGATGCGGTCGAAGCACTGATCGTCCCTTCAGCTAACGAAACAGGTCGGGCGGGAAGAACGAACCGGCCGACGATCCGCCGTCGATAGGCACCTCGACTCCGGTTATGAATCCCGCCTCGTCCGAGGCGAGGAACGCTGCAAGCGCGGCGACTTCCTCCGGCTTTCCGTTGCGTCCGATAGGATGGGAGTTGGCTGTTCGTTCCCATACCTGTTTCGACGAACCCTCCGGCGCGCCCGTGCAATGCTCGAAGATCGGGGTCTCGATTACGGCGGGGCAGATCGAGACGCATCGGATTTTGTTGCGGGCAAAATCGAGTGCGATTCCTTTCGACATGATCACCACGCCGCCCTTCGCCGCCTGGTACGGCGCAAGATTGGTGACGCCTTTGATGCCCGCACCACTTGCGGTGTTGAGGATCACTCCACCGCCCTGCTTGATCATCTGCGGGATCGCGTATTTGCATCCGAGGAAAACGCCTTTGAGACAGACGTCGACCACCCAATCCCATTCCTGTTCGGTGGTTTCGACGACATTCTTGCCGACATAGACCCCGGCGTTATTGAACATGATGTCGAGCCTGCCGAACGCTCGTACCGTCTCGGCTATCATGTTTTCGACCTGCTTTGCCTCGCGAACGTCGACGGCGGTCGATTTCGCATCGCCGTTGGCGCGGACGATCATGCCCTCGGTCTCGGCGGCGGCGCCGGCGTTCAGGTCCGCGATCATCACCTTCGCACCCTCAGCGGCAAACCGAATCGCGCTTGCGCGCCCGATTCCCGAGCCTGCGCCTGTGACGAGCGCAACCTTGTTTTTGAGCATCATGGTTGACGTTCTCCTTCCAAAATCTTTCGTTCGATGAGAGGCTTTATCGCAAAGGGTAGTTTTTGAGCGGTTGCGGACTGCAAATTTTGATTGAAGATTAAACTCGAAGCTTTGTAACACTCCGAAGGCAGTTCAAGAAAGAGGAATCGCGATGGGGACGACGCAGCAGAGATTTTCATTGATATCCGACAAGGGATTGCAGGACTTGCGCCGCCTGATTGGCGCGCCCATCGAAGATTCGCTCGAACCGTGGTGCCATGAAGCAACGCGCGACAATATCCGCCATTGGGCGCACGGAATAGGCGACGACAATCCGCTGTGGTGCGATCCCGATTACGCAAAAGCGACGCGCTACGGCACAATCGTCGCTCCGCCATCGTTCATTTTTCCGCTCAATCGATCTTTCAGCGGATACGTAGGCGGGATGTCGGGCGTACATGCGATGTTCGCAGGAATCGACGTTACGTGGCATCGCCCGATGCTTCGCGGCGACGAGTTCACGACCAAAGTCTGGCTCAATGATCTGGTTGAGCATCAGACACGTTTCGCGGGACGATCGATCCAGCAGATCTATCGCTGCCAGTTTTTCAACCAGAACAAAGAATTGGTTGCCGAAGGCGATAGCTGGTGCTTCCGGACCGAACGTGACACCGCACGCGAGCGCGGCACCAAGTACGAAGCCGTCAAAGCGCGTCCTCCGGCTCATTACAGCCGCGAGGACCTGGTCAAGATTTTCGGCTGCTACGAAGCCGAGGAGATTCGCGGAAGTACTCCCCGCTACATCGAGGACGTCAAGATCGGCGACAAGCTACAGACGATGGCGAAGGGGCCCATGACCGTTACGGGATTTATCGCGTTCGCGCAGGGATGGGGCGGGCTCTATATCCGCGCCAACAAACTCGCGTGGAAGCAAATCAAAAAACATCCAGGACTGGGAATCCCGAACAAGTTTGGCATCCCGGATGTTCCCGAGCGCGTGCATTGGGAAGACGACCTCGCGACCCTCGTCGGCACTCCCGCGGCCTATGATTATGGGCCGGAGCGATGCTCGTGGATGTCACATCATCTGACCAATTGGATGGGCGATGACGGTTTTCTGCGCCATCTGGAAGTCAAGATTCGCCGCCATAATCCGGTCGGCGACACCTTGTACATCAACGGCGAGGTGAAGCGCGTTTTCAAGGACGGGGATCTCAATTGCGTCGAGGTCGCGCAGAGCGCCGTTAACCAGGATCAGGAACTTTCCGTCCTCGCGACCGGCATCGTAATCCTGCCGTCGAAGGCCGATGCGACAAAGCGCGGCTAGGAGCGAGATCAGTCCGCGATCGAGAGAGGTTTGGCGATGTGCTCCAAACCGGCGCCTTCGGCCGCTGGTCCGAGCCACCACTCGACGGCGGCCGCGATCAACATCAGTCCTGCTGCGACCATATATCCGTCAAACAGAGCCGTTCGGGAGCCGGTATCGATAAGACGTCCGAAGTACCAGGGCGCCACGATGCCGCCGACTGCTGTTCCGGCCGAGTAGAAGACCGCAATCGCAAGCGCGCGCATCTCCAGCGGGAATATCTCGCTTACCGTCAGATAGGCGGAACTTGCCGCCGGCGATGCAAAGAAAAACATCGTCGTCCAGAGCACCGTCTGCGACAGTGCGGTCAGCGAGCCGTTGGCGAAATACCATCCGGCTGCGATCAGTATCAGCGCGGAGATTGTGAAGGTTCCGGATATCATGACGCGCCGACCGACCGTGTCGAAGAAAATCCCCAGCAGCAACGGACCGAGGAAATTGCTGATCGCGAAGGGCAGCAGATAAAAACCCGCGTCGCGCTCCGCCATCGCGTAGTAGCGATGGAGCACCAGCGCGTACGTAAAGAAAATCGCGTTGTAGGTGAACGCCTGCGCCGTCATCAGCGCCAGGCCGAGCAGCGCTCGTGATTTGTATTCGCCTACCAGCGGGCGCAATACCGCTTCGAGCCCGAACTCATGGCGCACCTTGACACGCAGCGTATAAGCGCG
This sequence comes from Binataceae bacterium (SeqCode), assembly GCA_035624805.1. Lineage (GTDB taxonomy): Bacteria > Desulfobacterota > Binatia > Binatales > Binataceae > DASPQU01. Next base: position 8,826 of record DASPQU010000512.1, read on the forward strand.
ATCGGGCGCAGACAGAGGCGCACCGATCGCGTCCGCGATTGTCTTCTCCAAGTCCTCGGTCGTCTGTTCCGCGCGTTCCGGATAGCCATGTGTCAGGAGCCATCGCGGACTCTCAGGAATGAACTCGCGCAGATAGAGAATGACGATTCCGATAAAAGGACCTATCGCGAATCCGAGTCGCCACCCGATATTGATCGGGATGTAACGAGGATCGAGCGTGACCAGGGTCGAGACCGCGCCAACCGCGGCGCCCAACCAGAAACTTCCGTTGACCAGCAAGTCGACGCGACCGCGATATTTCGCAGGAATCAGTTCATCGATCGCCGAATTGACCGCGGAATACTCTCCTCCGACGCCGGCGCCGGTCAAAAATCGAAATACGGCAAAGCTCCACAGA
>DASPQU010000513.1:0-3786 GCA_035624805.1 Binataceae bacterium (SeqCode)
TCGCGCAAAGATTTCGAATTTCGTTTTCGCCGAGGGCGAAACCTCGATGGAAGAGGTCGTCGGGCAGTTGTTCGCCAAACGCGGGCTCAAGCTCGCGATCGCAGAATCGTGCACGGGCGGCCTCATCGGACATCGCCTCACCAACGTCCCCGGCAGTTCAAAGTATCTGCAGGGCGACTTCGTGACCTATTCCAACGATCTCAAGATGAGTCTGCTTGGCGTCAGCGACACGACGCTCGCGAATTTCGGCGCAGTCAGCGAGGAATGCGTTCGCGAGATGGCGGCGGGGGCGCGCAAGCGTGCGGGCGTCGATGTGGCGATCGCAACGTCAGGCGTCGCGGGACCCGACGGCGGCACGCCGGAGCGTCCGGTCGGCACGGTATGCGTGGGGCTCGACGGAAAAGACGGATCGCTGTCGCGACGATACCAGTTCCGCGGCACCCGCGACTGGATCAAGCTGCTGACATCGCAAGTCGCGCTGGATTGGCTGCGTCGCTACGCACTCGACGAACCCATCGCGGAGTCGCAATTGTTCAAGCGGTGAGTGTTTCTCGACTCCGTGCTGTGACATCACCGGACCCTGGCGTAACCGATCACGTCATTCGCGTTGCCGGATACGGACAATGAGCCCTGGCTGGCGGCGCATCGCGTCGCATAGGCGGCCGTGCTGTCGCTGCAAATCACGACGTTGGTGTCATCGGTGAAGCACGGATCATGAACCGTCGCGACGCCGTTAGTCAGCGTAACCTGTCCGGCGCATCCGCCCCCTGAGTTAAGGCTGAAGCCTCCGAAGGGTCCCCACGCGTTCATCGTCGTAGGCTGTGGAGGCGGCGGCTGCGGGACGCTGTAAAAGCATCCCCACGCCGTCAAGGCGGCGAGCGCAAGAGCAAGACGTGTCGACCGCATCTAGGATGCTCCCTCCCGTGCTATCGGATGCGCGCGTAAGAGATCATGTCGTTGGCGGTTCCGATGATCGCGAGCTTGCCCGGCTCAGGCGCGCATTTTACGGGGCTTGCGCTGGTCGCGTCGGTGCATACGACCACGTTGGTGTCGCCCGTGAAGCACGAGTCGGCGATTGTCGCGCTCCCGTTCTCGAGCGCGACGCGTCCCGCGCACGCCGGGACTTCGATTCTCGCGTTAGCCGCACCAAAGAAGCTGTTTGCGACCGCATTGGTCTGATCCCGCGTGGCTCCGTGCTGCGCGCGTGGAGGCGCGCCCTCCGGCGGCGGAGGCCGGTGGCATCCGATCCCAGCGGAGGCGGCGAACAAAGTCGCAGCTACAATCGCAATGCGCACGAACGTCGAACGTCGGAGCATACGCCGCCTCCTTCATCTCCTTACGCGCTGGCTGCGTTCGGATTTCCGTTGCGCGCGGGTGAAGCGAACACTTCCATCGGGACCAGCGGCGGACGGCGACTGCGCTTGAGTTCGTCGAGCTCGGCGCGAAGTCGGGCGTCCTCGGTGCGCCGCCGTATTTCGGAAAGCTTCTCCTCGACATCCGTGCCGTTGAGTTCTCTGCTGCTGCCCGCCTGTGCGAGCGTCTGGCGAATCGAGTCCCGCACCTCTTCGAGCGCGCGCACGTCGTCATCGCTGGAGAGTTCTTCGAGCGCCTGATGGATTCGCATACGCGCCTGGGCATTGCGCAGCCGCGCCATCATCCGGATTTTCTCGACCTTGAGATTTTCGATTTCGCGCTTGAACGAAAGCAGATTCTTTTTCGCGTCTTCAGCCTCGACCGTCAACGCAGTCAATTCCTCGCGCAGGCGGGCGCAATCGGCATCGAGGTCGCGTTTTCGCGCCAGCAGAATGAGAGCGCACTGATCCTCGTTCATGTCCGCGGCCTGCACCGATTGCTCCGTCACCTCCGCAAGCTCACAGGATTTCTGCTTGAGTTCGCGTTCGAGCTTGCTGCGCATGTAGATGACGCCGGCGGCGGCGTTCTTGAGCTGGTGGTATCGGCGGACGCGATCGACGATCGCGGATTCGTAAACCGCCTCGGGATCGCGGGCTTCACGGGCTTTGATCCAGCGGCGCAACTTGCCGCCAATGAGATTGAACATTCTTGAGATGAACACTGTCGTGTCCTCCATTTTTTCCGGCCGAGGTCGGAATGAGAATCGTTAAATCCAGCGCCGCACGCGCATCTTGTATTCGCGATAGGCGTCGCCGAACTGGGCTTCCAGGGTTGCTTCCTCTCGCGGAATGACCTGACGATCGATCATGACGTAAAAGACGATCGGTCCAGCGAGCATGATCGCCGAGCCGAAGAACACCGCGAATCCGGCCAGAATCGTCGTGAGGCCGAGATACATCGGATTTCGCGTGAATGTGTATGGACGCGCGGTGACGAACGCGCTCGGCTGTCCGTACGGATTTTTTGTCGTGTTGCGCGTTTCGAAAATCGCGGCAGCGTATGCGCAGAGTCCCGCTCCGCCCGCGACCAGCAGCAGCCCGAGAATTTGATGCGGATGCACAAAGTGGTGTCGCGGCACCAGGCTGTACAGAATGACCGAGCCGAGCAGACACAGTCCCGCCAGCGCGGGCGGATGAATCTTCATCCCAAATTCGTTTCCGATTCCGATCGGACCGGTTGACGATGTACCCCCGGGCTCGCCGGTCGGATTCTGAGTTGTCTCTTCCATCGCTATTCTCCCGTCGCCTCACTCGTCCTCGGAGCGCAGGCCCAACTCCGCGACGCTGATGCCAAGTTCGCGCATCTTCTGCTGAAAGCTCTGCCGATACATGCCGACTTTCTCCGCCGCGCGCGAGATATTGCCCGACGTCGATCGCAGTGCGCGGATGAAGTATTCGCGTTCCCATTCGGCGACAAATTTTTCCTTGGCCTCGCGAAATCGCATCTGACCGTTCGCTGCCGGATCCTCATCGGCTTTTGGTGCGGCATCACGGATCTGCGGAGTCGACGGTACGTTCGTGGACGCCATAGCTGCTCCTCCGTTGGAACGAGGGTCCGCGCCGGTGCGCGATTCGCTGTCTGTGTGTCCAAACAGATCGTCGGGACTTATCTCATTGCCCGACGAGAGAATGACGGCCTGCTCGATCGCGGAGCGAAGCGAGCGCACGTTTCCACGCCACAGATTTTCGACGCACGCACGCATCGCCTCGGGCGTGAGTTGCTTTGGCGGCGTCGCGAAATGTTCGCTTGAAGCTTTGAGGAAGTGCTGCACGAGGGACGGAATGTCCTCGCGCCGCTCGCGCAGCGCCGGAACCCGAACCTCCACGACTTTGATTCGGTAGTAGAGGTCCTCGCGAAAACGTCCATCGGCGACCATCGCTTCGAGGTCCTGGTTTGTCGCCGCGATGATTCTCACATCGACGGAGATCGGCTGATTACCGCCGATACGCTCGAACTTCTTTTCCTGAATGATGCGCAGCAGCTTGGCCTGGGTTTCGAGGCTCATGTCGCCAATTTCATCGAGAAACAGCGTGCCGCCGTCGGCGGCTTCGAACTTGCCCTCGCGACGCGCGACCGCGCCGGTGAACGCGCCTTTCTCGTGGCCGAATAATTCGCTCTCGACCAATTCGCGCGAGAACGCGGCGCAATTGACGGCAACGAACGGACGATTTTTACGCGAGCTGCGAAAATGGATCGCGCGTGCGACGAGTTCTTTGCCGGTTCCCGACTCGCCGCGAATCAGGACGGTCACATCGGTGGGCGCGACTTTCTCGATAGTTTCGAACACGCGCATCATCGCACGCGATCGTCCTATCATCTCTTCGAAATGGCCGGTCTCCAGCCGCACCTGTTCAAGAAGTTGATTGTGCGCAC
>DASPQU010000514.1:0-2414 GCA_035624805.1 Binataceae bacterium (SeqCode)
CGGCGCCGCACCGGATTTCTGCCGACAGTTATTTTGTGATGGGCGATCATCGCGATAGCTCGAACGACTCTCGCGTATTCGGTCCTGTCCCGCGCCAGTACGTTTACGGAAAAGCGGTGTTCGCCTACTGGCCGGTGGACCACTTCGGCTCGCTGAGCACGCCTTCGACGGTCAACGCGGCATCGAAATGACATCTGGAGGACACACTGATCGAGGCCCTCGCAGGACGCGCGACTCTCGCGCTCGAGGACGGAAGAGTATTTAACGGTCGTGCGGCGGGAGCTCGCACCCGCCGTGGCGGCGAAGTCGTTTTCAATACTAGCCTTACTGGCTACCAGGAAGTTTTCAGCGATCCGAGCTACGCCGGACAGATCGTGTGTCTGACGTATCCCCATATTGGCAACGTCGGCGCAAATCCGGAAGACCAGGAATCTCCCAAGCCGTACATCGAATCACTGATCGTCCGCGAGTTTTCGTCGATCGATTCGAACTGGCGGTCGGACGAGTCCGCGCACAAATATCTGGAACGCCACGGCGTGCCGGTCATTTGGGACATCGACACACGCGCGCTGGTGTTGCATTTGCGCACGGCAGGGGCGTTGCGCGGCGTGGTTGCGACCGATGACACACCCGCGGAGCAGTTGATCGCCGAAGCCCTCGCCCTACCGACGATGGCGGGGCAGGAGCTTGCGAGCCGTGTCACCGTGTCGCAGAAGTACGATTGGACGCAGGGCTCGATCGATCTTGCGCAGCCGCTCGCAGCGACGGCTGCGGCTGGTGCGAGCGGTTCAAATGGCCACGCGAGAAAAAAGAACGGGGCAGGAGCGGCAGAGGCCTCGGCTCGCTACCGAGTCGTCGCCTACGATTTCGGGATTAAGCAGAATATCCTGCGCCTGCTGGTTGATCATGACTGCGAGGTAACGGTCGTTCCGGCGCAGACTTCTGCTGAAGACGTGCTAGCTCTGAAGCCGAACGGCGTGTTTATCTCCAATGGTCCGGGCGATCCCGAGCCGATCACGTACGGCATCGCGAGCATTCGGAAGTTGCTAGGCCGTGTTCCGATTTTTGGGATTTGTTTGGGGCATCAGCTGTGCGGTCTCGCGCTTGGCGGACGCACTTTCAAGCTGAAATTCGGGCATCACGGTTCGAATCATCCGGTGAAGAATCTGCTGACCGGTAAAGTCGAAATCACAGCGCAGAATCACGGCTTTTGCGTCGATCCGGATTCGCTGCCGGCAAGCGACGTCGAAATCACGCACCTCAATTTGAATGACCACACAAATGAAGGCTTGCGGCACCGTTCGTTGCCGCTATTCAGTGTGCAATATCACCCGGAGGCTTCGCCCGGCCCGCACGACGCGCGCTATCTCTTCGACGATTTCATCGCGCTGATGAAAGCCGGCGTTCGATGAGCGTCCACCAATAACCCATGCCCAAGCGCACTGACATCAAGAAAATCATGATCATCGGCTCGGGGCCGATTGTCATCGGGCAGGCGTGCGAGTTCGACTATTCCGGCACGCAGGCGTGCAAGGCGCTGCGGTCAGAGGGATACGACGTCATCCTCGTCAATTCGAATCCGGCGACGATCATGACCGATCCCGAAATCGCCAATCGCACCTATATCGAACCGCTCTCGAAGGAATATCTCGAGGCGATCATCGCGGTCGAGCGCCCCGACGCGCTGTTGCCGACAGTGGGCGGACAGACAGGGCTGAATCTGGCCGTTGAATTGGCCGAGGGCGGCGCGCTTGGAAAGTACGGCGTGAAACTAATCGGCGCGCAGCTCGACGCGATCAAGATTGCCGAGGATCGGCTGCTCTTCAAGGACGTCTGCCGCAAGGTCGGGCTCGAGGTGCCGAATTCAGCGGTGGTGACGAACACGCCCGAGGCGATTCGTTTAGCCGACAAAATGGGATATCCGGTTGTAATTCGGCCGTCGTTCACGCTGGGAGGCACGGGCGGATCGATCGCGTACAACCACGAGGAATTCGGCGATGCGATCGCGCGCGCTCTCGACGCGAGTCCGGTGCACCAGGCGCTGATCGAAGAGTCGGTGATCGGCTGGAAGGAATTCGAGCTCGAAGTGATGCGCGATTTTCGCGACAACTTCGTCGTGATCTGCTCGATCGAAAATGTTGATCCGATGGGCATTCACACGGGCGATTCGATCACGGTCGCTCCCGCGCAGACGCTCACCGACAAAGAATATCAGCGGATGCGCGACGCGGCGGCCGCGATAATCCGCGCGGTGGGCGTCGAGACGGGCGGTTCGAATATTCAGTTCGCCGTCGACCCCGAGACCGGCCGCATGGTTGTAATCGAGATGAATCCACGCGTATCGCGTAGCTCGGCGCTCGCGAGCAAAGCCACAGGTTTTCCGATCGCGAAGATCGCGGCAAAGCTCGCCGTCG